>JAFGTN010000739.1 GCA_016934075.1 Pirellulales bacterium | reverse complement strand
CCGCCGTTCGAGCCGACGGTTCGCGACGGCAACGTCTTCGCACGCGGCGCGTGTGATAACAAGGGACAGTTCATGACGCATGTGAAAAGTGTCGAGACGTGGTTGGCGGTGGAAGGCCGCCTGCCGGTCAATATAAAGCTTTTGATCGAGGGCGAGGAGGAGGTCGGCAGCGGTCATCTGGAAGAGTATGTTCGTCAAAACACCAAGCGATTGGCCTGCGATTGTGTGGTGGTGAGTGATACGTGCCAGTTTGGACCCGGCCGGCCCGCCATTACCTGCGGGTTGCGCGGCGTAACCTATTACGATTTAAAGTTGACCGGTCCCAAGCGGGACTTGCATTCAGGTTCGTTTGGCGGTTCGGTGATCAATCCGGCCGTAGCGCTTGCAAAGATGATCTCCGCATTAATCGACGACCGTGGCCGCGTCCAGGTACCCGGCTTCTACGACGACGTGGTACCATTGACCGACGAGGAACGACGCCAGTTCGCCTCGTTGCCGTTCGACGAAAAGACTTACATGAAAGAGACGGGCGTTGACGCGCTGGGTGGCGAAGAAGGTTTCACCACGCTGGAACGCCGGTGGGCCCGACCCACCTTCGACATTTGCGGGCTGACCAGCGGCTATCAGGGCGAGGGTGCCAAAACCGTACTGCCTTCGACAGCTTCGGCCAAACTCAGTTTCCGACTGGTGCCGGATCAAGATCCCGACAAGATAACCGCGGGTTTGCGCAAAATCCTAACCGAAAATTGTCCCCCGGGCATCAAAATGGAACTCGTCGAACACCAAGGCTCGCCCGGCATGATGGCGTCGTTGGACAGCCCCTACGTCAAAGCGGCTGCCCGAGCCATCGAATACGCCTTCGATGTTCCGCCCGTCTACATTCGCGAAGGCGGTTCCATTCCCATCGTGGCCACATTCGCTCACGAGTTGGACGCCGACGTGCTGCTATTGGGCTGGGCTCAAGACGACGACAATGCCCACAGCCCCAACGAAAAATTCTCGCTAGACAGTTACCATCGAGCAACGCGAACCAGCGCGAAATTGTGGGAGGAATTGGGGCGGTTGTAATGATGTTCCAAGGAGAGACGAAATTGCTTTTTGAGAGTAGTCTTATCCGTAGTATTGTTAGTTATGCAATTTGCTCCTCCGGCCACCCGCGAAGTTTCAAGCCAAGTCGAAGACGATCAGGTGTAGGCCTGGCTTCGATAGAAGCAGGAACTCTGATTACGTCGGGCAATCTGGATTTAAACTCTTCGAGTCCGGAATCTAAGCCAATCTCATGTAAACGGTTTGTCATATTTGGATTAATCACAATTTGACAATCCGATTTAACTCCAAGAAGAGCGTTGTCATAAGCACCGTGATGTAAGCGACAAAGGGCAATTCCATTTGTGACTTCGTCTGTGGATGTCGGGTGTGTTATTGGGACAATGTGCGCAGCGTCGACGAGCTTCAAATCGCAGTTACAGACGGCACATTTGTATGAATACGCTTGTAGTACTGCTGGCCGAAAGCTTGCGTCGCGAAAAGCACGCATTGTTTCAACCAAGTCGTACCTTCTGGCGGATTCTATTTCACTTTGTGCGGAATCCAAGAAGTTTCGTTCTTCTTCTGGAGAAGCCGCGGCAAGATCAACGACAAAAGCGGCATCATCTTGCGAATTGTGCAGTGGTAGCCCGTTTTGGACATACCAGAGAAGTGAGCCGGGGGCAACAGCGACAACAACCTCTTCCCCTTCCTTGGTCGGTCGAAATTGTGTTGCGATGCCTGTTGTACCTGCGGTTTCAAGTGTATTGGCGTCTACTTGGAGACTTGGAGATCGAAATGAAAACTTAGTATGTCGTCGAGCATCCCAGAATGCGTATACGCCGAATTCTTGACTCCAGCCTCCAAGAAGCGTTCGTACCCCCGGCCAAAGGGGCATACCTGAGATGTTTGTCATTTGAATTCTACGCTCGCTTTCCGGTCGCACTCCAGGTCCACCTCCACCAGGGGTGATCGTCCACAAAAAAATTTTACAATCAGTTACTTGCTCTGATGTAATTACACGAATATTTGCCGGCCTAGAAGAACTGATCTCAGGCTGCAAAACCGTAGATCCATAGCGTTCAATAGTGGTAATAAAATTATCGATTAATTGAGAAAACCTTATCCCTGCCACGCAGAAATCTCCATGCTAATTACGTTTTCTTATTGTAGCCGGTCGATTCCGTCCGTTTGACTTCTTGGATGTTTTTTGTTTTCGTTTGATGATGGGAGCGTCTGTTTCGTCAAACAATGGACATGTATCAAAGCGGATAATAGATCCCTCGGTGTATTTGGATTCTATCTCAATCCCTAACCACCGACGCCCACTTGTTTCACATGCTATTCCCGTAACATTACTTCCGGCAAAGGGATCAACCACAAGGTCGTCGTCATCGGTCAAAAAATCAAGAAAGAATCTTACAAGTGTTTCCGGATAGCGAGCCGGATGCGGTTTGATTCCTCGTTCCTTGCACTCACGGAGATATGCACTATTTGACTCAGTGTTAGCAATCTGAAGCATATTTGGAGGAATAGAGCCCCCATTATCTCGTTGAAATTTCGTTGAAATGTCGTGTCCTGACGGACGCTTCTTTGCTTTATAGCCATGTTTAATGAGCTGTTTCATGCTTTCACTATAAGGTTGGAGCACTGCGCGATTATCGGCCTTTGGCCATTCAGTTTTCCCGAACCACCAGACCATATTCACGGCATCCTTGACTCGTACACGACGTACGGTCACCCATTCCGCGGGGGTAGGGAGACGCGACGGATTGTACCAATAAAACTCTTGTGCAAGAAAGAATTCTCGTGCGAGTCTAACAGCCAACTCAAAGTGATATATGCTTCTGACCGGGAAGCCTGGTGTCCAAGAGCCGCCAATATCTAGAACGAAACTTCCGTCTTGCTTAAGGACGCGTTTGATCTCTAGGCAAAAAGGCATTAACCATCCAAGATATCTTTCTACGGGCTCATTTCCATACTCTTTCTTCCGTGTCAGGGCAAATGGGGGAGAAGTCATCACCAAGTCAACACTGTTGCTTGGGATTTTTTTAAGGACTGTCAGTGAATCTTCTAACAACATGGCTCCCAAAGGAGTGCTGTAGGAAGGTTTAAAACTCGCAATTCCAAGTTCATGTCGCCAGTTGAGATTTGCATTCCATTTTCCACGAAAAAGCATCTTGCTATTCCTTGATTATGACACTGCGGAATGTATTATCGGGATGGTTTTACACTCCCGTAGATTGTGTAGTGTAACAATATACAGCATTTCCGTAGCTGTGGCAAGTCTTCGAGAATCGATTACGACTGCTTCGGTTTTGGGCAGCCGTAAATTGTCTCGAAAACTTCTAATCGAAATCATTCGTCATCGTATTGTGTGCCGTTGGTTGGGTCCACCCAGTGGCCTCGTACCGGGCCGTCGATCGAACAACCACCGAAGGCTGCCTGGAAACGCTTGAAGATGGTTTCCAGTTCGACCTTCTCGATATGTTCACCGTTGTTTCGATATGTTGGAATCAACGTGGTGAATTTCATTCAACGTCCCATAGCCGCCTTGGCTTCGGCTGCGATATTATCGGCCGTGAAGCCGAAGTGTTCCAGAAGTTTCTGGTAGGGGCCGGAGATGCCGAAGTTATTCATGCCCAGGAAGCGGCCTTGGGGACCGAGATATTTCTCCCAGCCCATTCCGACAGCCATCTCCACGCCTACGCGTGTGGTAACCTCGGGCGGCAGCACGCTCTCGCGGTATTCCTGCGATTGCGCTTCGAACAGCTCCCAGCTAGGCAGGCTCACCACGCGGGCGGAGATGCCTTCGGCGGCCAGTTTTTCTCGTGCTTCCAGACACAGCGAAACTTCGCTACCCGTGCCGATGAGGATCACGTCAGGTGTGCCGTCGCTATCGGCCAAAATATATCCGCCCTGGGCCACACCTTTCGCCGAGGCATATTTTTCGCGGTCGATGGTAGGCAAATTCTGGCGCGTGAGAACCAGGCAGGCGGGTGCGTCTTTTAGCGGGATAACCGTGCGATAGGCTTCTGCCACCTCGTTGGCGTCGGCCGGCCGGACGACGATCAGGTTGGGGATGGCGCGGAGCGAGGCCAGTTGCTCGATGGGCTGGTGCGTGGGCCCGTCTTCGCCCACGCCGATGGAATCGTGCGTGAAGACGTAGAGCACGGGTAGCTTCATCATGGCCGCCAGGCGGATCGAGGGACGGCAGTAGTCGGCGAAGACGAAGAACGTGGCACCGAAGGGTTTCAATCCGTTGAGCACCATGCCGTTACAGGCGGCGGCCATGGCGTGTTCGCGGATGCCGAAATGGAAGTTCCGCCCAGCCGGGTTCTGGGCCGCGAAATCGCCTGCACCGTCGAATTTCAGCAATGTATTTGTCGAGGGCGCCAGGTCGGCCGATCCGCCCAGGAGCCAAGGTATGTTTTTGGCCACCTGGTTG
>JAFGTN010000738.1 GCA_016934075.1 Pirellulales bacterium | reverse complement strand
TGGCATTTCGAGTTGTCGACGACAGCGGTTTCATGCTTTATTTATGGCTATTTTCGGTTTGCATTGTTTTTGTACAGGGCGGGTCATTGTTACTTTTATTACTTCTTTTCTTTTTGCTTCTTCAAATACTCTTCCTGTTTTCTTATGAGATCATCTATCATCTCTTGTGTTAGGGGACGTTGTGTTCGCAGGTATTTCAGACGCAACGATTTGAGGCGTTCGAATCCAGCATCGGTCATTTTTGTGTATGAGACATCCAGCCAACGGAGCTTCTTGAATTTCTTGATCTGAGGGATGCAGGCATCGGTAATGGCTGTGTTGGCGAGTAATAACTCTTCAAGTTCAGTCATTCCTTGAATCTCGATTAGGGTCTGGTCTGTGATTTTTGTACTTCCCAAGTTCAAACTAGTCATTCTCGTCAGATGTTGAATTTTCCTTACCCCCGCATCAGATATATCAGATTCACCAAGAGAAAGTATCTTCAGCTTCGTGAAATACTTTATCGTGTCAAGCGACTTATCCGTAAGTTTATTTTTTGTTATCCGGAGGTTCTGCAAATCCGTCAGAGAACCCAGCATAGAAACCTCCTTATCGGTGATGCCCGTGTCGTCAAGCCAAAGAAGCCGAAGTCCTTTTAATTTCGAAATTTCCTTGATGTCGCTCTTGCTCAATCGTGAGCCACAAAGGTACAGTTCCTTAATTTTGAGAACTTGGATTTCCTGCCATGCCGCTTTTGTAATGCGGCAGCGATACAAACGTAAATCATGGAGTTCGTGTAAATCCTTCAATGGCGACAGCATGATTGATGTAATCAAATCGTCTCTCCATATTGCACATTCAATATTCTTCTCACTCTTGTATGGCTGATTGAATTCCGCACCAAGACTTTTTAGTGTTTCAACGGTTTGCGTTTTATCTGCTGGTTTGTTGGCTACTCGGGAATACTCTTGAAAGCCATCCGAAGCCATCCCAATCTTTTCTAAGGATACATATGGGAGTACAGTCCCTGTAGTTGCAATAATTCCCACACATATTAATAAGTATCTGAAGTTGAACATAAATTGACTTCTTAAAAGCATTCAAGGTAGAATTTCTTCATTAGAGAACTTATTTTGACTGTGTGACCTGCCCCTCGCAGTGGCAGTGCGGTCTACTTCATCTTAATCTTTCCTTCATACGTTTCCCAAGATTCTAGATCATAGAATGCTTTTATGTTATTAGTTGATTCCATATACTTCTCGTATCGGTCATGGATTACGATAGGTCCTAGTATTGGGAGCGTTATTGTTCTTGCTGATCCGCTAGGTTTCCCTTCTACAAATCCGAAAGTGCCGTCAAGGAAGAAAAGGGGTCAGAACTATTATAACGGCTGAATAAATAATTCTGACTCCTTTTCATCCTCACCGAGGAGTTCACTTCGTCGATCCCACCGAAAAAACTCTGGCGAGGCGATCCGACAGCGCGGTGACGATGTCCCGGTAATCTGCAACGGCGGCGAGGTTGCGCGTTTCCAGGGTGTCATTCTTGTGATCGTAAAGTTCGCGGGCGATCACGTTGCCGTCGTCGATCGCTCGCCATTCGGTGTATCGCCAACGATCGGTGCGAATCGAGTAGCCCCAAGCTTTCCAGTTCTTCGAATTGCCGTAGAAGGGATGTTGATGCTGAGTGAAGGCAGCGTCCTTCACCGAAGTCGACGGATCGGCCACGACCGGAGCCAGGCTGACGCCTTCCAGGTTCTTCGGCAACTCGTCGGCAATGCCGGCCAAATCCGCTAAGGTGGGATAGAGATCGAGCAGTTCCGCAAGTGCCCGCGTTGTCTTCCCGTGACTTTTTGGACGATTCGGCGCGGCAATAATCAGCGGGACGCGGGCATCGAGTTCGAAGTTGGAGGTCTTTCCCCAAAGAGTTTGCTCGCCGATGTGAAATCCGTGATCGGACGTGAAGACGATGATCGTGTCGTCGGCCTGACCGCTTTCTTCGAGCGCGTCGAGGATCTCCCCGATTTGTGCGTCCATGAAGCTGATCGAGGCATAATAGCCATGGCGGTAGTGACGGATTTCGTCTTCCCTGAACGGACGATCTTTCGGCGTGAGGCCGTAACCCTTGATCTCCCGCGATTCGTGCATGGCGATGTCCGGGACATTCTCCGGCGCCTGGGCCGGTATCGGCAAAGGGATCGCTTCAGGATCATAGAGATCCCAGTACTTCTTTGGCGCGACGAAGGGTAGGTGAGGACGCCAGAAACCAACGGCGAGAAAGAACGGCTGAGTGCTGCCGGCGTGGTCGCGCAACATCGCAGCGGCGAGGTTGGCGATCTGCCCGTCACGATAGACCGTGTCGGGCACGTCGTGAGCCTCGGTCACTGGTGCTTTGTACGGCTGTTTCTTTCCCGCTATGCGAGTATTCGCGAAGACGGTGTCGTCGGCGTGAGTGCCGTGGAAGAGCACTTCATCGATCGACCACGAACGCCGGTCGTGGGTGTCGCCCATGTTGTGGAAGATCTTGCCGATGTCCTGACAAAAATAGCCGTGATACTTGAAATATTGTGGCAGGGTGATGAGAGTTCTGCCACCCGGCGCGGTGTCGCGAAAGTACTTGCGGAGGTCGTCGACGCCGACCGTATCGGGCCGCAGCCCGGTGAGAAATGAGGAACGCGACGGATTGCAGACCGCCTGCTGGCAATACGCGTGCTTGAACATAAGTCCGCGAGCAGCGATCCGGTCGAGGTTTGGTGTCTTCGCCACGGCATCGCCGTAAGGCCCAATGTCGCAATTCAGATCGTCAGCGACGATGAACAGAACGTTGGGAGCGGCAGAAGCCGAAGAGAGAAGCGGGAGAAACAGAAATAGCCCGAGGAATATCGTGGATCGACCATTGAACGTACAATTTCGATCGAGATCGTGAAAGATTCTTGAGTGGTTCATGAGCTGGACTTTCGTGTTCGACATTACATGTTCCATTGTAGTTGTAAATCCGCCGGATCACAACTTCCCAACATTAGCTAGCTGGTAGGATGCGTCCTCGACGCACCATGAGTTACTTCACACCCTCTTTTGCGTGCGCTGTAGTTCGATTTCCTCGAACGAAACCAGCGGCCCCTTGCCCGCCCCGGGGCATTCGCCGCAGATGTATTCCCAGGTGCCGGGCGATTTCAGGTTCGACTGCCAAAAGGGCCAGGTGCGGCATTGCAGCGGTCGGGCTTCGTAGACGGTGCAGCCCATGGTCTTGCGGTCGAAAAACACGCAATCGCCATTTTCCAACTCGCGCAGACTGCGTCGACCGTGTTCCTTGCGAACGTACAGGCGGCGGAACTCGGCGGGCGTCATACATAGAAATTCAGCCAGTTCGGCGATTTCTTCTTTGTTGACCCAAACATAGCCGGGGGCGCCGATACAGCAACCTCCGCAGCCATCGCATTCGAAACACAGCCCATCCTCATACCAGGCCAGATTGGACGGCCGATCGTTGTCTGATTTATTGTTTTTCTCGGTCATTCTTAGACAGTGAGTTTTGTAGATAGTTGTCAGTTGCCAGTTGTCAGACTTCAGATTTCAGACTTCAGATTTCAGACATAATATGTAAGACTTGATCATTGAACATTGATCATTGAACATTGATCATTGTACATTGGGCATTCCTAATTCTTTCCTCATTCTGATTTCGACATTCATAATTCCTGCCCTCTGGCCTCTGTCCTCCATCTTTCTAAACAGTAGTAACCCTTCCCTCTCCCGGTGTTGTCAATAAATCTTCACCGCCCGGTATCAGTCCATAGGCGGCGGCCAGGATTTTAATGGGATGGGCGGTCGGTTTGGTGGTACCTTGTTCCATCTGCATTTTGCAGGCGCTGCATTCGGTAGCGCCGGCTTGCAGGCGTAGAGTCCGCATGGCCGAAACGATGCGCCAGCCGATCCGCAGGCTGGTGCGATAGTTGTTTCGTTTAATGCCGTAGTCGCCGGCCATGCCGCAGCAGCCTTGTGAGATGGAACTCACCGAAAGCCCTGGAATCATCCGTAGGAGATTTTCAGCCGGTGATCCTACTTGCATGGCCCGCAGACGGCAAGGCAGGTGGTAGCCGATTGTTGCCAACATGGGCTTGAAGTCGAGTTGCAGCTTGCCTTTGGTATGCATTTTCCAAAGGAAGGCTCCTGCGTCGGTAGTGTTTTTCGATACGAGCCGCGTATCGTCATTGTCCAGCAGGTACGGGTATTCGTGCGTGAGAGTGAGTGCGGCTGCCGGTTCCGTGGTAATTACTTGATATCCCTGTCGAACCGCGTCGGCCAGTACGGTGGTATTGTGTCGTGCCAAGCGTCTTGCTCTATCGAGGGCACCGACGGAAATGGCCGATGTGCCTGCTTGCATTTGTTCGGGGGGAACAAACACCGCAACACCGTTGTGTTTTAGTATGGCGACCAGCGCCTCGGCCAGGCCCGGATCGAAGAAATTTGCGTATGTATCGACAAAATATGCGACCTTCAATTCACGCTGTCGCCTCGGTTGGGTGAGTCGACGTTTTGCCGCGCGGCGCAGGAACGACGGCGAAGATACGCGCGGCACCTTGCGGCCTTGGGCGATGCCCAGCGTTTGTTCCAGCAGCCATCGCATTTGTCCATTGGTCAATGCCCAGTTGGCGATGCGCGGAAACGAACCGGCCATGTTGCCGATCATGTCGAGCCGCATCATGGCATGATCGACGGGTGGCAGGCCCTTGGCGGTTGCATGTGCCGCCTTGCATTCCGCAACCATCCGTGGGATATCGACGTGCGCCGGACAATCCAGAACGCACATGTGGCAGTTATAGCAAAGGTCGACGACGTCCTTGAGTTCATCGGAGGTGAGGTTTTCGAGTTCGATACGCTTGGTCAATAACGCGCGGGCAAGATTCGCTTTAGCGCGTGGCGAGGATTCTTCGGTCAGACGAATGCGGAACATGGGGCACATGCGCGCGTCGCGCGCATGTGTACGGCAATCGCCGCAACTAGTGCAACGCCGGGCCGTGCGGGCAAGACGTTTGGGATTCCAGTTCAACTGCAACTCGATAAGATCGCGCAGACGCGGCGTCGATTCACTTTCGAGCTGATCCTGACCGCCCTTGTTCTGTTCGTCTTCGATTTGAATGACAGGCCGAAGGTTGTCGGTAAGCCGCTTTGGTTCACTACCTACGATCTTACCGGGATTGAAAAGATTATCCGGATCGAATATGTGTTTAACCTGTCGAAAGACGTCGTATAACTCGGTGTTTTGCCGCTCGACAAAAGGACTGCGGCTGAGCCCCACGCCGTGCTCGCCGCTGATGGTGCCACCCACGCGAAAGACCTCTTCATACAACTCGTTGGCCAGGCATCGCATTTTGTCGATGTGTTGGGGATCACCTAAATCCAGGAAGGGTTGCAAGTGTATTTGTCCCTGTCCGGCGTGGCAGGAGAGGGCCGCGGTGATTTCGTGTCGTTTGAGGATGTTTTGACTGGCGACGAGAAATACAGCCAGTCGTGCCGGGGCGACTGCGATATCCTCTATCACCGGAACTGGTCGGCTGGCTCCTTCCAGACGGCCCAAGGCCGGAAGTGCCTTGAGCGAGAGTTGGCAATATAGATCGACATCCATAGGATCGAATGCCAGCCGAACGCCGAAAGGCCCGTTTGTCGAGGTGTTTTCACTAGAGGTCGTTTTCGTCTTCGCGATGGCGCCTACCAATTCCTTTAAACGTTCACGAATACCGGTCTGAGAATCGGCGTGCTGTTCGACGATCAGAACGGCTTCCGTTTGTTTTGGAATTAGCTCGTTGAAACGAGGCTCGATTTCGCGCGCTAAGCTGAGGAATCGTCGGTCCAGCAAGTCGCAAGATGCGGGATTGTGCGGTAGGAGGTTGCCTACGGCCCGAGCAGCCGTTTCCAGCCCTTCGAACAGGAATAGTGCCACACCGCGAAAAGCGGGCAAAGGTTGCGTAGCCAGCGTGGCTTCGGTCGTAAGTGCCAGCGTGCCTTCGCTGCCGACAAGTAGACGCACAAGGTCGAGATATGTTTTTCCCGATTCGTCCTGGCCCAACACGCCTTCGAGACGGTAACCGCAACAATTTACCGGGCTATTGACGCGCGAGTTGCGGATAAGATCTCGATTATTTTCCAGCAGTTTGGCTAACCGATTTACGAGTTCTCGTTTAATAGGATCGGGATCTTTGCTCTCTCCGTCGAACAACGGCTCGCGCGCGGCTTTGATGCGATGCCCGCTGGGCAGAATCACGGACATCTCTAGAACATGTCGCGCGGCCGATCCATACTTCAGCCAGTGGATTCCGGCGCCGTCGATAGCCAGTACGCTACCTATAGTGGTAGCGCGACTGTTTGCCGGGTCGGGTCCGAATACTCGTGAGGAGGCTGCCAGTTGCACGTTAAGCCGTTCCTCGACCACGCCCGGTTGTACACGCACGGTCGCCTCGCCCACACGGATAACGCGGTGCATGTGTCGAGCGAAATCGATAACCAATCCCGTGCCCAACGATTGACCGGCCACTCCTGTACCGGCCCCGCGTGCATGGAGGGGAATTTTTTTCTCGGCGGCATACTCGACCGTCGATTGCACGTCGGAAGCCGAACGTGGTCGAACTACACCCAGTGGGCGGATCTCGTAGATGCTGCCGTCGCTGGCATAAAGCTGGCGGAAGATCTCGTCGCAACGTATCTCACCCGAGATCAGTCCGCGGAGATCGTCTTGAATGCGTTCCCGGTGTTGATCGAGTTGTTCCATGGGGAGCTTAAGGCTATGGGCCGTGGGCTTTGATCATTGATCATTGATCATTGATCATTCCTAATTCTGATTTCGACATTCGACATTCCCCTACCGCCGGTCTCCATAGATGAGTGTCATGATTTCCGCGCGGGTCGAAGGATACTTGCGGAAGGCACCCTTCATGGCCGAGGTAACGCAAACAGTTCCCGGCTTGCAAACGCCTCGCACTGTCATGCAGGTATGAACCGCCTCGACAACAACTCCCACGCCGCGAACCTTCAGTTCCTCGATCAATAGATCGGCGATCGTTTCGGTCATGCGTTCTTGAACCTGTGGACGGCGCGCTACGGCATCGACCACGCGGGCAAGCTTACTGAGGCCCACCACGCGACCGTCCGGCAGATAACCTATATGGGCTTTGCCCATGAACGGCAGCATGTGGTGTTCGCAGACACTGTTGAAACTGATATCGCGAACCAGTACGATTTCGTCATATTTTTCGCTGAAAAACTTTTGCAGATATACGCGTGGATCTTCGCGCAGACCGCTGAAGATTTCGGCGTACATGCGAGCTACTCTTGCCGGCGTTTCCTTCAAACCCTCGCGATCGGGATCGTCACCCACGGCCAGAAGGATTTCGCGCACGGCATGCTCGATACGCTTATGATCGATTTTGGGCGAAACCCCGCCCTTCATGCCCATTTCCGGCAGGGATTCGAATTCGTCGTCGTGAGAACAAGATGGCGGCATTGTGTAACTCTTCTGCTAATAGCCACATTTCGAAAATAAACCCCATCATCCCATCTTATGGCCCCCCATGCGGTCGGTCAAGCGGGCATGATATTTGGGCATATCATCAGGGCCAAGAGGCGGGTACTTGACATATATATATTGAAACTGCGACAATCGTCAGCCACCGAGCGGATATAATGGATCCACAGCTTGGCGAATGCATAATTACTTCATTATACCGGTTATCCAGTCTACCGGTTTGTACCTTGAATATTTGGGCTCGGGATGGGCACCACTGCGGAAGGTCGACGGCACGCGGCAAAAATCATCAGACGACTTGCACGCGCTTATCCCGATGCTCGCTGTTCGCTCGATTTCCGTAACCCCTTGGAACTGGCAATAGCAACGATATTATCGGCTCAGTGTACTGATAAGCGCGTCAATCTGGTCACTCCGAATGTTTTTGCCAAATACCCCACTGCTGCCGACTATGCCACGGCTCCCCTAGAGGAGTTGGAGAAAGATATCCAAAGTACAGGTTTCTATCGTAATAAAGCCAAAAGCATAAAAGGTTTTTGCCAAGGGCTGGTTGAGGAGCACGGTGGCATGGTTCCGCGTGACCTTGATGCCCTGGTGAAATTGCCGGGCATCGGTCGCAAGACCGCGAATGTTATCCTGGGAACAGCTTATGGGATTGCCACCGGGGTGGTGGTCGATACCCACGTGACCAGGCTTTCCCGTCGCATGGACCTCACGAAAAAAAAAGATGCAGTAAAAATCGAACGCGATTTGATGGATCTTGTTCCCCAGAAAGAATGGATCGCATTCAGCCACCGCATGATTTTGCACGGACGAAATGTGTGTGCGGCCAGAAAACCCCTTTGTGGTGAGTGTACGGTCGCAGACGTTTGTCCTCGGATAGGTGTTGGGCAATAGGCAGAGGACAGAGGGCAGAGGACAGAAGACAGTAATGTCGAAATCAGAATGAGGAATGAACTAGGAATGATTAATGAACAATGTCCAATGCTCAATGAACAATGTCCCAAGTCTGAAATCTGAAATCTGATAACTGATACCCCCCCAGAAAAAACCACAAACGCAGGAATTCAATGGTTCTTTCAGGTAAAGAGATTCGGGCTCAATTGGGATCGAACATCATTATCGACCCTTTCGACGAGTCGCGGCTCAACCCGAACAGCTACAACCTGACCCTTCATAATGAATTGATGGTCTACGAGGAGGTAATCCTCGATATGCGCAAGCCGAGCCGAGTGAGTAGGGTTTCAATTCCCGAGGAAGGATTGGTTTTACAGCCGGGGCAACTTTATCTTGCCCGTACAGTTGAGCGAACGGAAACCCACAATCTTGTTCCCATGATAGAGGGGCGATCGTCGGTAGGCCGATTGGGATTATTTGTTCATGTTACGGCCGGATTTGGCGACGTGGGCTTTTGTGGATATTGGACGCTGGAGATGTTTGCCGTTCAATCGGTTCGCATATATCCCAACGTGCCGATCTGCCAAATTTTCTACCACGAGCTTTGCGGCGAGTTTACGGAATATTCTAGCGATAAGTATCAGAACAATACAGATATTCAGCCCAGTTTGCTTTTTACTGAACTGAATCCTGACGGTTTTGAAGAAGATGATCCCCAGATGAAATTCCCCTTCGGCATGGAACGACCGCGATAAAAATTTCAGCCGCTGGCAGCGTTCTTATTTTCTTATGTCAGTAGCTTAGCCACTGCTAGAACATATATCTGAAACGATTTTATCTTCTTCCCTAAACCGTATTTTTTACGTAGACGTACATTTCACCGCGTTCCGAGCGGTCGTTACCAGTGTTACTATCGCTGTTGTCGCTACGACAGGAGAAACACGCTAAAGTCTACCCCCAGTTTTTAACGAAGTAATATTCGGACAGTTTGTTCTAGGACAAAGCCTCTCCGCGAGGCAGGGTACTGGTCCGACTGTGTGCAGGGGGGAGCCTGCTTACCGAGGTTAAAGCCTCGCTCGAGTTGCTGGGATAATTAGACCGTCTAATTGTCGCAACAGTCTGGGTTTATGCAAATTCCCCTCTGGAGTTTGTGGTTCGCCGCGCATTATTCCGGGAACGCATGAGATTCGTAATGGGACGACTAGGAGACACCTTCCCTATTTTACGGATTTTCCCTGGTTTCCGGATGCCCCGGTTGCCGATGTCATTAGTGCGGCGCGGGTCAGAAGGAACTGAGCTACCGCCGACTTGAAGTGAATTATGTCTAACCCCGACCCAGATGTGGGTGGAAGGCCGGCTGGCTGTAACAAGCCAGGTGAAGGAACGACCAACGGTCAGCGTGTCCGCCTGCAGGGGAATGAGTTCAAAACAAGCGAGCGAAAACAAAAGAAATTGGAGAGCCTGCTATGAAGGTCTTCACAACTGGTCAGGTCGCAAAGATCTGTAAGGTGGCCCCGCGCACCGTAAGTAAATGGTTCGACTCGGGCCGGTTGAAGGGCTACCGCATTCCGGGGTCGCAAGACCGCCGAATTCCGCGAGAGTACCTTATTAAGTTCCTTAAGGAACACGGGATGCCGTTAGGCGACCTGGAAGATGAGGCAATGGCCAAGGTGTTGATTGTCGCCCAGGATCAGGTCCTGGTCGAGAATCTCCGTCGTGAGCTTCCGCCCGAAAAATCGTTCAAAGTGGCTGTTGCCGCGAGCGGTTTTGACGCTGGAATCCAGGCTGAGAGCTTCCACCCTGACTGCATTATTGTTGACTTCTCAATCGGACGCACTGAAGCGTTGCAGATTTGCCAAAACCTGCGTCGCAACAGCGAGTTCACCGAAGTCATCTTGATCGCCTTGCTGCCAGACGACGGCAGTTCGACCAGCTTTGACAGGTCGAGTATCAACGAAACGTTCAAGAAGCCGTTCGACGCCGCACTGTTGGCCGAGCGTTTCCGAACGTTGATTAGTTCGAAAAAAGAACTCGTATAATTTCCGCTCTCTATATTGAGAGCGGCGAAGATACGTCATGTGTGGAAGCGGATTGCGGTATTTCGTCATTATTCCATGGGACGAAAGCCAATATTACAAGCACATGGCTGGAAGAGCATACGATTCGCCGATTCAATCAACCCGTCGTGGATAGACCCCCACGACGGATAATTTCACAGCTTTGAATTTCGGCAATCAGGCCGGCCATCGGGCCGGCCAAGGGGATTCGAGAGCAAAATCGCCTTCGGGCGATTTCTTTTTTTTCTTGGGCAAGAAATATACCCCTCCAGCATAAAAAGCTCCCTTTTCGGTGCCCCATCGACCGCTACGGCTTTGGGCGGTAAAATAGTGTATCACATGGGCGTTACCATGCCCTATCCTGGATGCACGGGGTGTGTGTCATGTAGTTATTGCGGGGGGGCATTTGTTGTCTTTGGAAAATAATCGTTTGTGAATAGAACTGTTCATAGGTGCGGGGGACGATCGGATTAGTGCGTCGTATAATCGAGGTTGGAATATTGTTTTTCCCTCGCTTGTGCTTCGGATTAGTATGCGATAGTGAGCCAGGGAAGCAGAAAGTATGAGTCAAGTTATCCATGGAAAAGGTGAAACGGCTGAAACGCTTGCTGAGCTGTATTTGCCGATCCGGGAGGAACTTGGGCAAGTTGAAGAGATTTTGCGCCGTGAGCTCACAAGCGACCATGCCTTTGTTGACAGGTTGGTGAAGCATGGATTTCGCCTGGGTGGCAAGCGGCTGCGGCCGGCTCTAGTGTTACTGTCCGGAAAAGTCTGTGGAGAAATCTCCAAGGATCACTTCACCTTGGCGGCGGCCGTGGAATTGATTCATACAGCTACTCTCATTCACGACGACGTTCTTGATGAGGCTTCCATGCGTCGCCACCTCGACACGGTCAATGCCCGATGGGATAATGAGGCCAGTGTACTGTTGGGTGATTATCTGTTGGCCCGTTCGATCGGTCTGGTGGGTACGGTTGATACCACCTTTGCCTGCGAGGTTATCGGTACCGCCAGCCGTGAAATGTGTGAGGGCGAACTTCGTCAGATTGGCGCGAGGGGGAATTATGAGCTTAAGGAATCCGAGTATCTGGAAATTATCGGTGCCAAGACGGCTGCTCTTTGTGCTTGCTGTTGTCGATTGGGCGCCCATTATTCCGGTGCGAGCGAAGAGGCTCAGCAATCGCTGGCTCGCTACGGCCGCCATTTGGGCCTGGCCTTCCAGGTAGTCGACGACGTGCTGGATGTATTCGGCGACGAGGCTACCATGGGCAAATCGCTGGGAACCGATCTGATTAAGCAAAAGGCCACACTGCCGTTGATTCGGCTATTGGAAAAGGCCGACGATGTCGATCGGGCAAAGCTTATGACCATTTTGTCCAATTCGGACAACCATCGCCGGGAAACACTTTATCCGTGGTTCGAGAAATATGATGCGATTGAGTATTCGCGTCAGAAGGCCGTAGAGCTTACCCATCTTGCGTCCACGGAACTCGGCTCCTTGCCGAAAGGTCCGATTGTCGACACGCTTCACCGTTTGGCCAAGTTCGTTATATCGCGAAGGCAATAGAGCAGAAACAGGCCACGCCCTACGAATTTCTTCCGGACTGCTCGTTCAGCATGGGGCGTAATTCATCGGCGAAGTCGTGGGCATCTTCGAATTGCCGGTATACACTGGCGAAACGTACGTATGCCACCTGATCGATTTCTCGTAGCATATGCATCACCAATTCGCCCAAATAGCGGCTTTCGACTTCACTTTCAAACTTAGAATCAATGTCGTTTTCGATCGTTGTGATGATTCGTTCCAGTTCAGTATCGCTCACCGGGCGTTTCCAGCAAGCTTTTTCCAGACCGTCTTTGAGATTTGTGCGATCGAAAGGAACGCGGGTGCCGTCTTTCTTGACGACTTTCAGTATCGTCCGCTCCACTCGTTCGTAGGTCGTATAGCGTTTTTCACAGGCAAGGCACTCTCGACGACGACGAATCGCCGAGCCGTCGGTACTTGCCCGTGAATCTATAACACGATCGTGATCGATTTGGCAGAATGGGCATTTCATTTTACGGTTTCCCGCGATTATTGGCTTCAGCCCCATACTATACAACAAATTCGTCCGTATGGCAGTAGGGGAAAGCGAACTTGTTATGTCCCAAGAAAGACCGTCCGACGGCGAATAACCTCCGGCGTGGGGGGTGAAAAAGTCGAGTATCCCCTGTTTTGATCATCCCTCGTTCGTTCTATAATGTGGCCAATTGGTGTTAATATAGATTTTACTTATCCATCGAGGGTTTGGTCAGATGAAATGTCCCAGTTGCGGTGTGGAAGTCGTTGAAAAGGCCGTTTTTTGCCACCATTGCGGGGCAAGGCTTAACGATGATCAGTCCTTCGATTCCAGTGAGGAGAATGGGGCCGGGAATTACACCGATTCGCCTCATAAGCCTTCTTCCCAACCTAATGCTGCCGGTGGGGACGAGTCAACCACGAAAGATTCCAATAAGACTGTCGAACAAGACGTCGATTCCACGAAAAGCAATGCTGAAAGACTTCGCGAGGCCATGGGAACGAATTCCGAAGGGAGCGAGGACGAACTTTGGGAAGGCGGCTATTCGGTTAAGGCCATGACGGGCAGTTGGATCTTGGGCGGAATACTTTCGGTTTGCATTGTGGGCTTGGGGATATTCTTTTGGAGCAAGGGGTGGTTGCAGTCCTTCGTCTGGTGGGGTGTTTTTATTGCCTTGGTTGCTTTGTGGGGATACTTGTTTATCTCGCTGTTGCGACGCCGCCTGGGTGTCCATTATCGCTTGACTTCACAGAGATTTTTCCATGAGAAAGGCATTCTACGACACACGACCGATCTGATCGAAGTAATCGACATGGACGATATTACGTTCGAACAAACCCTCATCGACCGCATGGTCGGTGTGGGCTCGATCCGTATCGTGTCCAGCGACCGCTCGCATCCCGAACTGCTCATAGACGGCATAGAAAATGTCAAGGAAGTAGCCGCCAAGTTGCATGATGCCCGCCATGCCGAACGCCTGCGACGCGGGTTGCACATCGAGTCGATTTAGGAACAACCGATGGGCTTGATGGCCAAGAAAAAATTGAACAGCCGTAAAGTGCGAAGGATTTCAGACTTCAGGCTCCAGCAGCACCTTGATGGCGCCGTCCGTGCGATTGCGAGAAATTTCGATGCCTTCGGCGAACTGAGACAGCGGCAGCCGGTGGGTGATCAGCCGCTGGGAGCTAACCTGGCCGCGTTCATGTAGCGAGATGGCCTCGCTCCACATGTTCGGGCCGCCCAGACAGCCGAAGATCGTGACTTCGTTGACCACTAGCGGGTCGAAATCCACCTCGCACTTGGCGCCGGCGAACAGGCCCGTCATGCCCACGCGCGCACCCGGGGCCAGGATAGAGGCGATATCGGGCCAGACTTCCTTCTTGCCCACGGCTTCGATCACCACGTCTACCATGTGCCCTTCGGTGGCCTTGCGAACCGTTTCGACCAGGTCTTCTTTGCGGATGTTAACGGTCACGTCGGCGCCCACATCGAGGCCTGCCCGCAGACGATCTGGACTGCGGCCCACCAGAATTACCTTACGCGCGCCATAAGCTTTGGCCACCTGCACGGCGAATAGTCCGATCGCTCCCGGGCCCATTACGGCCACGTAGTCTGCGGGAGAGAGGTGAGTTTTCTTGGCCGGGTTGATGGCCACGCCGGTAGGTTCTATGAAGGCGGCGTCTTCGTATGAAAGCGAGTTGCACTTGTGTAGAAAGAATCGTGGGAAAGAAATATACTCGGCAAAACCGCCGTCTTGTTTCAGCAATCCGGTTTCCGAGCGGTCAGGACAAAGCTGATATGTGCCGCGCCGACAAGTGGCACACCGCCGGCAGCCGATGGAGCATTCGCCCACCACCTTATCGCCCACGGCGAAGTCGTTCACATTTGAGCCCAATTCCACGACCTCGCCGCTCCACTCGTGCCCCGGTATGAACGGATACCGCGTCATGCCGCTGGTGATATAGAACATCACGCCGTCGTAGAGTTCGATGTCGGTGGCACAGATGGCCGCCGCCCGCACCCGAACCAGCACGTTATCGGGCGGCACCTCCGGCATGGGAACGTCTTCGTACCGAGCGTCTTTGGGGCCGTGGATACGAATGGCTTTCATTATTAGGACCTCCAACATTTCATCATCCCGGAAAAGATCAAATTAGCGGACTTCGACAACGGGGTCGGTCAGCCGTGGGCGATGTTATTACTGGACTTTTGCAAAATTGCGAGTCAAGGGCACATGTAAAAGAAAGCTTTGCGAAGCGAAGGTTTCTTTTACATTGTCTTGACT
>JAFGTN010000737.1 GCA_016934075.1 Pirellulales bacterium | reverse complement strand
TGGGCAGTTCCTCGTCGCCCGACAGGTCGAACAGCAGGTCGGCCAGTTCGTGAATTTCCATGTCGCGCAGCACGGCTTTCAGGCGGCCGAACTCGCGGTGTTCGATCCACTCCTGAATATGTGTCTGCTGGGTTTCGGGGAGAGTTACGTCCATGGCACACGTCCTGCCTGTTGAAGTTACGCCATTGTCACAGCCGGACGGCGGAATGTCAATTGTTCGCGAAAAATCGCCCAATCATTGACAATATTCCCGTCGGCAAGGTAGAGAGTATGTAACGATACGCAACAGGATTCTCAGGAGAGGCCGAATGATCTTCGATACATTGGAACAGGCATCGCACTACGTGGCATGTCATCCGTTGTTGGCTGAGGCTCTGGACTATGTCTGCAACCTGTCCCCTGCGACCGCCGACGGGCGTTATCCTCTTCGGGGCGACGACCTGTTTGCCGTGGTGGCGTCGTACGATACCGAGCCGGCAGTCGACCGGAAGTTCGAAGGGCATCGGGAGTATATCGACGTGCAGGTGGTATTGGCCGGTCGGGAACGAATGGATGTCGCGCCGGCGGCCGGATTGACCATTGGTGACGAATACGACTCCTCGCGTGACCTGATGTTCTTCCAGACGCCGGCGACGTTTTCCTCGCTGACCGTTCAGCCGGGGCAGTTCGCCGTCTTTTTCCCGCAAGACGCTCATCGGCCCAACTGTGCCATCGATCAGGCGGCACCGGTGAAAAAGGTTGTGGTGAAAATTCGTGCAACCTCTTGCAACTTCTGTCGTTAATGGCGAGATGAAAAGCAGCGCTTTCCCACATGGCGGATGGAGGAAAATGGTATAGCCATAGGTTCTATTTTGCGCTGTGGGTAAACGGTGTCGCGCCTTCGGGGGCTTTGCGCGAAAGCAGCGCCAGCAGCAACGCGAAGCAATGGCCGAGGGCTTCCATGGGTTCTTCGGTCCGCTTTTCCCACACCTTTTCGTCCGGCAGCCATTTCAGCCATCGTTGATCGAGCATCTGACTGATCGTGTAGCAGAAAAACATCGTCACCAGCAGCGTAATGACCCAACGTGACGCGAAGTAGTCGCCAAACCGGCGATATTCCAGCCATGCCAGCGTCATCAGAACCACGATGCCCACATGCACGATAAGATTGCTGCCCATCCAATGCAATTCGCGATAGAACAGCAATACCATCAGGACGGACAACCATGCAAAGTAGGGGCGGCGGGACATCCCCATGCGAATCAATGCCACCACTGCCGCACAGCCCAGCAAAATTGGCGACGCCAATTCCCAACTGTCGAGTGTCCAGTCTACGCGGCCGCTATTCAGCAAAACGGCGATAACGGCGAAGACGATCGGCGGGATCAGCAACACCGGCCAGCAGAGCTTTTTGAGGTCGTAAACGAGAATCGGTCCCAGGTCGTTGACCTTGGGTTTCAGATACGTCAGTGCGTCGGGTCGAGTGCTCAACATTGTCTCCCGCAGTTGCATCGAACGGCAACTGTCATGTAAGTGGAATTGAGCAATTTACAAAATTCTGTCGCGATCGACACGGGGATTTGCCCTGTGATACAGGAGCAAAACGTTATGCCGCAGGTCGACAAGAGATATACAAAATGCTCAGTCACGCCAGGTTTCCTTTTCCGGCTGATGATGGTCTTCGAGGTCGGCGGTGGGGCTTTGAAGTTTGCCGTCCTGGTGCTGCTTGCGAAGGAATGTGCGACGCAGCGACCGATACGGCTTGGTCAGTTTGCGGTGCAATATGTGCAGGCCGCTGCGTTTGCGGGAGAGTCGCTCCTCGGCCTCGGTCAGTTCCGCGGGCGCCAGGCGGCGTTTGTGTTTGTAAAGGTGGTAGATGTCCTTCCCTTGCAGGTAGGCAATGATACGCCGGGCGAGGTTTCGTAGAGGCCAGGGCCAATCGTCCCGCAGACGCAGCGAAATCTGGAAGTCGATCACGGTCGGGTGTCCGGCGGCGTCTACGAGGATATGCGACTTCTTGTTCGAGTCGCCATACGCCACGCCGCGCGCATGAATCGCGTCGAAGACATCCCGCAGGCGGTCGAACAGGCCCGGCGGAATCGTCTCCAGATGGTCCAGTGGCGGGGCGTCGATGTATTCGATGGCGTAACAGATCGGCGAAAGCCGCCCCACCCAGCGCGGCACGCCCGCAACGCCGGCCAGCGACTTGTAGATCGCCTGCTCGTGGTCGGCGAGCCATTGGCCGATCCATTCGAGCGGTACGCCGGCAAATGCCTGCTGGCGACCGAATTTGACGACGATGCGCGGCAGGATGTCGCCCGATGCGGCGGGAACCGTTATTCGCTCATAAAGGCACGTCGCTGCCCAGAAATCGTGCTTGAATACGCGCGCAAGACGATACTCCGTACCGGCGACGCGAAACGTCTCCGGCGGGCGACCTTTGAGGGCGAACATTTGTGTATTTTGGGAACGGGGGGACATTAATCTCTATATTTTCTTATTGGGGCGGAACCGCTGTGCGGTTGGAATGCGTGATCACCTTCAAGTCTTGCAAATAGATTTGGGTAATCATGTCACCATTCTTTCGGCCGGGCCAGACTTTGGCATTCAAGTCCTTGCGAATCCATTCCAGCGTTGCCTGAAGGTTCTTCGAGCCGTGAAAGTCTTCCAGTTTTCGGTCCGCGAGATTCAGAAGAACGACATGGGTTACTTTTTCATCCGGCCATAACCCATTTGCCCAACATTCCTTCTCTTCTTTCGTGAGAACGTCATATTCAAAGGAAATGCCCAGGTGCACTCGAACAGTTGGAAAGTTTTCCGCGATCAACCCGTCATAGGTAACCCTATTCGACTTGAAGGTCTGCTTGGAAAGACCGCTGGCAGAAAGAATCGCCCCTTTATCCATTGCGCCGTATCCTGCACAGCCGATGATCATGGCGCCAACACACAGGTATAGTATGACGTTTTTCATCATTCTTCCTTTCATTCGCATGAAACCAAGCGGTCAGATTGTTGAATACGGTTGCATGGGGCGGGCCGCCAACTCAAAGCGAAATATTCTACCGGAAGGACACATCAATATCCATGTTCATCCGCACGGGGTATTCGGTAAAAAACAGGACCCAACCCGGGGCAACAACAAATGTTTTAATTAATGCGTGTAGTTCGCTTGACGAAAGGGAAAAGGAGGATACAATAAAGAAGACAATTGTTGTCCTCCTTTTCGCAACACGCGCAGCGGTACGCTGCTACGGTGTGGTCTATTGTCGGTTCCGAGATAGATACATTCGTATGGGAAGGAGTGTCTTGTGGGTAATTCAAATCGCATCCACGTCAAAGGCTTTACTCTGATCGAACTTCTAGTGGTTATTAGCATTATTTCGCTTTTGGTGGCTTTGCTTCTCCCCACTTTGGGCAAGGCCCGCGACTTGGCCCGGACGGCCGTTTGCAACTCCAATTTGAAGCAAATCGGTAACGCGTGGAACATGTATTCGCTGGACTATGACCTGTGGTGGCCTTTGATCAAGCACCGTAACGTAGGGGATATATACAACGATTGGATGTGCTACGAGTGGAAAGGATTAGAAGTTGGGCTTTGGCCCTATCTGGAAGGGGAGCCGCGGCCCAATAGTTCTGTCGATTTGACCAAAACGGTGTTTATGTGCCCCAGCGAGAAGCTCCAGGGCATGACACGCAATGGTTATGCGGGGCTCTATTATCATTACCGTGCGAATGTGGTTGAAAACATGAGGACAGGCTTGCGCCCCGAACGTTGGAATATGACGTGGTGGACTTATCCTTCCGGGGCACCGATGCAGTTCTGCTCCCAGAGGCGTACAACAGACTATAGCGGATTGACCGCACCGTCATGGCATAACAAGCAAGGGGATGTTGCGCCTCGTCCGGTTTTGTTCGTTGACGGACATACCAAGGCCTTAACCACTCCGGAATACACCTCCGCCAACCTGGAGGATTTGTTCAGTTCGATGGCAGCGATTCACTCCTATCGCAATTCGGGTGGCGGTGGCGTCTATTACAAGGCCGGCGATTACGCGCTGTCGGAATATTGACCCGGCGGCGGTTGAGACTACTTTCCCACGCAGAAGCGTGCGAAGATTCGGCCGAGAATATCTTCGGTGACAATCTGTCCGCTGATCGCGCCGAGCTGCGCTAGAGCTTCCCGGAGCTCAACGGCGGCCAGTTCGGACACGTCTGCGATTTCTTTGGCGGATGCCAGTAGGCAGGCGGTGCGTCCGGCGGCTTCGGCTGCTTCGAGGAGGCAGCGGCGCTGTCGGGCATGCAGGCCGATGGCTTGCCCTGAGCGGTCGGCCGAAAGGTGCAGCATCTCCGTAACTTGTGCGGCAAGTTCCGCCAATCCGTCACCGGTTGCACAGGATGTTTTTGTTCGGGGAATGGTCTGTTCGGGGACAAACGATGGGGGTGTGGCATTCTCGATCAAGTCGCTTTTGTTACACACAATCAACATGGGAGCGTGGCGATTTGTTTGCCGTGTTTCGTAGAGCAGTGAAGTATCTGCTATTTCGTCACTTACGCACGAATCGATGACGAATAGAATCATGTCGGCCCGTGTGACGGCATTGCGTGCGGCGGAGTCGGCCGCCATGGCGACGGCATCTTGTGGATCGACAAATCCGGCGGCGTCGAGTAGTTCGACCGTCGTTCCGCACGGAAGATGCCACAAGGCCGTCAATACGTCTCGCGTTGTACCTGCTTGCGCGGAGATAATCGCCCGGTCCGTCCCCGTTACGGTGTTCACGAGCGAGCTTTTCCCTACGTTGGGTCGGCCCACCAGCACGACGGAGGGCATTTCGGCGGTATCGGGCATGTCGATTGCCGATGCTGCCAGTTGATCCAATTCGGTGGCGGTGGTTCGCAATTGGCCGGCCAGTTCGGCGGGGTCGGCCAACTCGATTCGCTCTTCCGCCAGGTCGATGGCGGCTTCAACGGTTGCCAGCGTTTCGGCCAGGGCGTCGGC
>JAFGTN010000736.1 GCA_016934075.1 Pirellulales bacterium | reverse complement strand
TTTTCATACTTTTGTTAGCCCATGCCTCAAAAAACCTTCGTGCGGAGCACGACAATACCATTTTTGCCCACTAAATTCCGTGAAGAATCATAAGTCACACACAACTGAGGACGACTGTGCTACAAAACATAGGAATGTCATGCCGGTAAACCCAGATAAACTGATGATCTACATCGGCACGTATACAGACGGCGACAGTAAAGGTATCTACCGCTGCGAATTGGACCTTGCCAATGGTGAATTATCCCTCTGCGATCTGGCAACCGAAGCTGTCCATCCGTCTTTTTTGGCCGTTCATCCCAGCCGTCCGTTGCTCTACAGCGTCAATGAGATCGGCGACTACGAAGGTAAATCCAGCGGCGCCGTTTCGGCATTCACGATCGAAGCTAAAACCGGTCGGTTGAACCTGCTCAACCGTCAACCATCGTTGGGTGCCGCCCCTTGCTACCTGTCCGTCGATCCGTCGGGCATTTACCTGATGGTGGCCAACTATAACGGCGGCAGCGTGGCCTGCTTCCCCATCCGCGAAGACGGCGGACTTGACGAGGCATCCACATTCGTCGAGCACCAAGGTTCAAGCATACACCCGACCCGTCAACTCGGTCCACACGCCCACTGTATCAAACCCGATCCGGCCGGCCGCTTCGCCTTCGTTCCCGATCTGGGACAAGACAAAATCGTCATATATAGTCTGACGGAAAAGGGGTCAGGCACCTTTTGTGCGAAGCACCCTTCGGGCCGCTGGGGCAAAAGGTGCCTGACACCTTTTTCGTCCGTCGACATGAAACCGGGCGCCGGCCCACGACATATCGTCTTTTCCAAAGACGCCCGACACGCCTACGTCGTCAACGAACTCTCTTCCACGATCTCCGCCTTCCGCTACGATGCCCAAAGCGGAACGCTGTATCCGTTAGCCGAAATCTCCACCCTGCCCGAAGATTTCATCGGCGAAAACACGGCCGCCGAAATCGCTCTCCACCCATCGGGCAGATTCCTCTACGCCTCCAATCGCGGTCACGATAGTATCGCCATTTTCGAAATCGATCCGGAAAACGGAAAACCGCAAGTCCGCGGCCACCAACCTTCGCTGGGAAAAGGACCGCGTCATTTCTGTATCACACCCGCGGGCGAGTATCTGCTCACCGCCAATCAACACAGCGACAACATCACGGTTTTCGCCATCGACACCGACTCGGGCGAGCTTTGCCCCACAACGACATCACTCAAGGTAGCCAGTCCGGTTTACCTGCTACCTGTGCAGACGCATGGAGAATAGTTTAGAATTGCATCTCATGGTAATCCTTAGAACTTATTTTGAAATGGGTGCCACTGCTGGCTTGTCCAGCAGTGCGAAGAAAACTGCCCAAAAAAAACACTGCTGGGCAAGCCAGCAGTGGCACCCTTACAAGGTCTACATCCATTTTTTAAAACACATACAAAAAAGAGAGAAAGAAGGCCCACGAATGAACGCAACGACTCGAATAAAATCTGCTCTTTCCATCCTCATGGCAGCCGTACTGACCTGTTGCTCATACGCAACAACCGCGGAATCCGCCTCCCGGCCGAACAATCTGGAGATCGGATTTCACAACCCGCCCCACAGCGCGGGCATTCGCGCCTTCTGGTGGTGGCTCAACGGCAACGTCACCAAGGAGGCCATTACCCGTGACCTGGAGGAGATGAAGGAGAAGGGTTACAACGGGGCATTGATATTCGACGCCGACGGCAGCGATCAACGTGGCAACCGCCCAACGCCCGCCGGCCCGCTGTTCGGTTCTCCCCAGTGGATGGAATTGTTTGTGCATGCCTGCCGGGAAGCAAAACGTCTCGGCCTGGAACTCAGCCTGAATATCCAGAGCGGCTGGAACCTGGGCGGCCCGAAGGTGACCCCCGAAGAAGCGACTCAAACGCTCGTTTGGTCAAAGACAGAGGTCAAGGGACCGGCGAAAATAAAAAAGATGCTCAAAAAACCTCGCATACCCGAAAGAAACGAGGGATTCTATCGGGACATCGCCGTGATCGCCGTTCCTCTTGGAAATGTTAACGGCGGCACACAATCCGAAAAAAACACCTCCATAACCTGTTCAATCCAGGCAAGTTCCTCCCCGCCCGACTACCCCGCCGTCATGGCCATGGATGGAAATCAGAAAACATTCTGGGTGTCCGAAAAAAGGCCTGATGAAAACCATCCGCAATGGTTACTCTTGAAGCTGTCGAAGCCTACGAATATTTCCAAGCTTTCTCTCTTGGGTCGCAAGGGATATGGACCTCGTGAATGTGTGATCCAGGTGTCTTTGGACAACAAAACGTTTCACACGGTGAAGGAAGCCTCGTTAAAGGATGGCGAGATGCTCGAAGCAAGCTTCCAGCCGCGGCAGGCGAAATTCGTCCGGCTTCTCTTCACGGATGCCTATGACACAAATCCCGTTGCGGGCAAGCCCCGCAATGTTCAAGTTACGGAAATAAAGCTGCCGGGAACCGGAATTGTCCCGCGCCCCGGAGTCATGTCTCGTCCCATCAAGGATCTCAGTCTCAAGAGCGCAACGCGCGAGCTCGGTATGTCGGCACCCGATTGCCGTTTCCTGCTCAACACCGCGCCGGCTCTGCCCGGAGAACTCGCCGTGAAAAGTAGCGACATCCTCGACATCTCCGCCAAGATGGACAAAGACGGCCTGCTCCGCTGGGATGTCCCCAAGGGCGAATGGGCCGTTCTGCGGATCGGCCACACCGCCACCGGCGCGCATGTTTCCACCCAGAGCGCCGGCTGGAGTGGCCGCGTGCTGGATTACTTGAACCCCGATTCTCTTGACGCTTATTGGAACCGCAATATCGACCCCTTGTTCAAAGCCATTGGTCCCATGGCCGGAACAACCATGTGCTACGTACAAACCGATAGTTGGGAAGGCGGTGGCATGAACTGGACGCCCGGCTTCGATCGCATCTTCCGCAAAAGCCGTGGCTACGATCCGATTCCCTGGCTGGCGGTCCTCGCCGGATACGTGGTCGACAGCCGCGAAGACTCGAATGCCTTCCTCGCCGACTTCCGCAAGACCATCGGCGATCTGGTAGCCGGCCACTACGGCCGGTTGGCAGAGCTGTCGAAAAAATACGGCATGGCCACTCACCCCGAATGTTCCGGCCCGCACGCCGGGCCGCTCGACGGACTCAAGAATTATGGCCGTAGCGAACTGATGATGAGCGAATTCTGGTCGCCCGCCCCACACCGCCCCACACCGCCCAACCGCTTCTTCGTCAAGCAGGCCTCCTCCGCCGCGCACACCTACGGCAAACAACTGGTCGGCGCCGAAGGCTTCACCACTATCGGCCCGCATTGGAACGACTCGCCCTCCATGCACATGAAACCGAGCTTCGATCACGAGATCTGCTCGGGATTGAATCTGTTGTTCAATCATACATTCACCTGCTCGCCCAAAGAGACAGGCATGCCCGGCCAGGAATACTTCGCCGGAACCCACTTCAATCCACAAATTACCTGGTGGGATGAAGCACCGGCAGTGATCGACTATTTTCGGCGCTGCCAATATCTCACCCAGCAAGGCCGTTTCGTGGCCGACGTGCTTTACTACTATGGCGATCACATCCCCAACATCGCCACACTAAAACAGTCCGACCCGGCGGGCGCCTTGCCCGGCTTCGACTACGACGTTCTCAGCGAGGAGCTGCTGCTTTGCGGCCTGGCGGTTAAAAAAGGCCGCCTCGTGCTGCCCTCCGGCATGGAATATCGCGTGCTGGTCCTGCCCGACCATCGCGTGCTCTCGCTGGGAGCACTCAAGAAAGTCGACCAACTGGTTCGCGCCGGCGCTACCGTCCTGGGACCTAAACCTCTCAAAGCAGTCAGCCTGGAAGGCGGCCCGCAAGGCAAGCAGCTTTTCCAAAAACTGGCCGATGGCCTTTGGGGGCCGGGTGAACAGGCAAAGACCGCCAAAGGATCCCGCAATGTCGGCCAGGGTCGCGTGGCCTGGGGCATGACAGCCCGCGACTTCTTGCTCGCCGACGGTGTCGCGCCCGATGTGACATTCGAAGACGCCTCCCAAGCCTCGGGCATGGACTGGATCCATTACCGTATCGGCGACGCGGACGTTTATTTCTTATGCGAACAGAGCGGAAAAGCCGGGAATGTTACGGCAATATTCCGCCCGGCCGGACGGATTCCCGAACTCTGGGACGCCGTGGACGGTTCCATTCGAGAAGCCGCCACATTCTCGTTCGCCGGCGGGCATACACATCTGCCTCTGAAGTTCGATCCTTACGACAGCATCTTAGTTGTCTTCCGCAAGGCCGCGTCGGGCGACCGCGACAACGGCCCGAACTTCCCCACATGGAAAGAGAAACAACCGATATCCGGCCCCTGGCGCGTCACCTTCGACACAAAGTGGGGCGGACCCGATCAACCTGTCCGCTTCGATACCCTCACAAGCTGGACCGATCACGACGATCCCCGTATCAAATACTACTCGGGCAAGGCCGTCTACAGCACCACCTTCGACATAGCCGACGACCCGACCGGCAAGCCCCTTGCCATCGAACTCGGCCAGGTCAAAGACGTCGGCATCGCCGGCATCAAACTCAACGGTAACGATCTAGGCGTTGTCTGGCGAGCCCCATTCCGTGTGAACATCGCCAAGGCTGTTCAAAAAGGCCAAAACAAACTCGAAGTCACAGTAGTAAACTCCTGGCGCAACCGCCTCATCGGCGACGAAAAATTGCCAAAAGAAAAACGCCTAACCCGAACCAACATCAACGTCACAAAAGACTGGAAGCTGGAAACGTCAGGTCTGATGGGGTCTGTTCGCGTTGTAGAAAAAATTAAGCGGGATCATACGAAGCGCGAAGCGCAAGCGAGAGAAAGCGATATTTTCCCCGGTTTCCCGATCTTCATTGGGTGCCACTGGCTGCTTGTCAGCCAGTGTTTCGGTAGTGGTGATTGACTCGCTTGGACCTCGTTTGTGAGGTGGACCCCAATCTTTGGACAGCCAAGGGGGTTGTTTAAGGTGTAGGAAATAGGCTTAGCGGCCCGCGAGACCCCTCCCAG
>JAFGTN010000735.1 GCA_016934075.1 Pirellulales bacterium | reverse complement strand
TCGTTTAGATATAATTTGCCGGCTGCGCCGCCAATTTATATCTAAGTGCCCTTGACTCGCAATTTTGCAAAAGTCCAAACAGAAGATAGGATAGCCGGTCATTGCCTCTGAGTCGATTGACGGACCAGAAGTTCACTCTCGATGATTACCTGGCGACCACCAAGCACAGTAGGGAACGTCTGGCAGAATGGGCAGCAAACGGTGATCGGTTTCCATAAAGCTCAACCGTAAAGCGTCGAAGTAGCCTGCCGTACAGTCGGCCGCGAAAGTCGAAACTCCCTCGATGCCGACAAATGCAATACTTTTTACAGCCTTTTGTAATTCATTTCAAGATGTCTATGCGGAATATTAGACCGTATTTGCATTAACATATTCAACGTCATTTGTTACACTCTTTACGAAATGGCCGTAGCCATACCGAAACTCGCGATTTCAGACCTCTCCTGGAAATTCAAATCAATCGAATACCCTTCGGATCGAGATTTCGCCGGGTGAGCACGGTCATGATTGCTCTTGTGGGAATCCCGCGTCTGAAATACGATAACAAGATAATCTATTACCCTCCTCATCGAAAAGGAATTCCACCGGCGATGTTTCACGTTATCGCAGACACGTTTTCGTGGTCCGGCTGGCGACACGAAGCGACGGTAAGGGTCTTGCCGGTGTGTGATCGTAAGAGCAAGCGGAAATTCCAAAAGGTACTCGCTTCACTTGATCGGGAGCCTCCTCAATTCCTGCTGATCGAGACTGTTTGGGAGAACTGGGGACGGGGACATCGCCGTCGCAAATTCAAACAACAGGCGGTTATTATCGGCCGGATGATTCATGAGTATCGCTCTCGCGGCATTCCGGTCGTCTTCTGGTCGAAGGAGGATCCCCCTCATTTTCAGCGGTTCATCCGATGGGCAAAGCAGTGCGACTTGATCCTGACAACCGACGTAGGCTGCGTACCGCGTTATCGGGATTACGGTTGTTCGTCCGTGCATCCGATGACCTTTCCTGCCCAACCGGCAATCCATAAGAACTACTTTCCGCAGACGAAGACGGTTTGTTTTGCAGGATCATGGAACAAGCACCACCCAACCCGTCTGGAAGGTATCCACAATCTGATCGATCCCTTGATGAATGACGGCCTGGACATTTTCTCCCGGAAAGGAAGCTGGCCGGAGGAATACTTATCACACATCATCGGATCGTATCCCTACGAGGAGTTGCTTCGCCGGTATTCCGCCTATATAATCGGACTTAGTATTAGCAGCGTTCGCGAGTCACCGACGATGTTTCCGCGCCGCGTGGTCGAAATGATTTGTGCCGGCCTGCTGGTTATTTCAGACCGCTGTCTAGGCGTTGCTTCTCTTTTTCCCGAGATTCCACAATCTACGTCGCCGCAGCAAACACGCGAGATCGTCGACTACTACCTGACACACGAAGCGGATCGTTTGGAGCTGGTTTCATCGGTCCGCGAAAAGATTCTCGCCGAACACACATACCGGCACCGGGTGGAGTATATCGAGGCGTTGCTGAAGCAGTAGTGAAGTCTATCCGCAGACTACGCCGCCACTCCCCCGGTCCCGGAAGCCTCTTTCCTGAACGCCCAAAGCATAAAAAGCCGCTTCAATTGATCGTTGCTATCGTAAATAGATTCGTGGCTAACCGAGAAGCCGGCATCGTCCAAGGTATCACGCAGCCGGTGAAATGCCTCGACGCCCCACTCCGACGTGGTCAAATGCACTTCCATGGCGATTTTATCGATGCGCATCAGAATATCGCGCGGGGCGGCTGCGAAGATTTCGAACTCGGCTCCTTCGACATCGCACTTAAGGAACGAACAACGCTCGATCGCCTCGCGCCGAAAGAGATCGGCCAGACTGATCGTCACGACTTCCTTGCAGCCGTTGTCGCCCCACCGCGAGGCGTGCTTACGGTCGATGGAATTTCCACCTCGGCTGCCCTTGCTCAAGTAGATCTTCTCTGTACATCCTGATTGACCGGCGACGGCCAGTTGATGGAACGTTACCTTTTCGGCACAGTGCGTACGACGCACATTCTCTCGAGCAATCTTCATATTTCCCTGAATCGGCTCGACACATACGACCTTTTTGGCAAAGGGCGCTATCCGGGAAGAGAAAAGCCCGACATTCCCCCCCAAATCGACCACGGTATCCAAGGGACGTTGGAGCTCGTCAACCCGGTAGCAGTCGTGAAGATAAACGTCTCGAAACGCGCCGGAACTTTCGTCGGAGTCGGGAAGCACGACGCGGGAATCACCGTGCTCCACTTCAAAAAGCCCGCCTCCGATACTTCGCATCCGCCCGTCGCGGCTTTCTTCCAGCAGCCATCGCAAAGTCTCGCGGCATTTTCGTACATTCGGCAGATGGAGCGAGCCCCCGTCGGAAAGCGCCAGCGTAAGCGGACGAGGGCGCGAAAACGCGAGCTGCAAGTGCGCGGCCAAGGGAGAACGAAATATTTCACGGCACCGCCGATATCGGCGTAGGCTGAACAAGTCCGACAGTCTCATGGGATTTTCCAGACGTACACGTTATTGTGAAGAACTAACCGCTTTGGAAACAGGTTGTTTTAGTAGGCCGTTGGTAAAAACACGATTTTATAAACGTCCCGCATGGATTCTTCTAACGGGTTGTTACGCTGCGCGCTCGACCGAGTCGCCGCCGGTGTTCGACGCATCGGAAGATCCGCGCGGAAGGAAGTCCTCTCGTGTGAGAAAAGCAACAACGGCGTTCGTTTCACATTCCGCCTCGGGATCGGGTTGAGCGATTCCCGATTGCATTTGCCACAGCTTGGCCTGTTTCATAAACGTGCTAAAAAAGGCCATCATGATGCACGCTTGCAGACCGGGCAAACCATCCAAAAATCCCCTCCGGATAATGTAGGTATGCAGAAACCGTAATGTGGGGCGAACCAGCAGGCTCCAGAATGTAGCCCGTCGGCCGCGATCCCAAAGCTCTCGGGAACCCCACGATGTGTAGCGGTTGTATTTGCGAATCAAGTCTTCATAGTCCCAAACGCTGTAATGCAGGATTTGCGTTTTGAGTCGGCCGACGCGGTTTAGGTCGATGTCGATGTTCGCGTGGACTCGACGTCGTTGATATCGGCAGACGTCACGACGGATCAAACGAATCGATTCGGTGTCCCATCGCGCATAGTGTAATGCGTACCCCATGAAGAAATCTTGAAAGCCGCAACTGTAAGCGTCCAGATCCTCACGGGGATTCTCGAGGACCGCACGAACCTCGCCTAGGAGTGCCTCTGGAACGCGTTCGTCCGCATCAATGATGAAAACCCAGGGGTGGGCGGCTTGGGGAATAGCCCAATTCTTGAAATCCGCCGAATTGATATATTCTCGCCGGATGATTCGACAGCCCATTTCGGCGGCAATCTCAAGCGTTCCATCGGTCGAACCGGAATCTGCAACAAGTATTTCATCGGCTACTGCGCGTATCGACCGAATGCAATCGCGGATATTCTTCCGCTCATTACTGCAGGGGATTAGCACAGTTAGTTTCGCGTGGACGGCCTCCAGGCCGGTCGCCCCCCAGCGGTCCGCACGATTTTCTTCTGCAATCTCCCCCTTAAAGGGTTTCGTCATTTACCTATCCTGTGCATCTTTAAGGGTTCTCCCTGCACATCTCGACGGGCAAGTCTTTTAGGGCATCCCCAAAGTCGTATTGGACGCGGGAAGCCGCCCGTTGCCCACAAATAGCATGAGAAAAGGATCCCAGGCGAAATCCATTTACTTACATAGAGAATCGGCTGAAAAGAATCGTTTTCTTTATTACAACCATAAAAGTTCAGCATCCGGCCCTATAGTGCTCACCAACAAAAGTCAAGTAGATGTCGTTTTTTAGATCCCATGCATTGAACACCATGTACTGGACTATTCTTATTGCGACAGAGGGGCTTTTGACAACCCGCCCAGCCGCTGTAAAATATACTTTCACTATTGGAGCAGCCGCCACTATCACCACGAGGACTCTCACATGCCAGCCATTGCAACACCGCTTATCTTCGTCGCACTTTTCAACGGCCACAACTTCGACGGCTGGGAAGGAAATCTCGACTTCTTCCGAATCCAGGACTTCGCCATCGTGGCCGGCACGATGGAACGCAAATTGCCCCGCAACGAATTCCTTTGCACCAAAAAAGAATACAAGAATTTCGAACTGCAGTTGAAATTCAAACTCCTAGGCGGTCCCAAGGCAAACGCCGGAATTCAAATCCGCAGCCGACGCGCCGCAAAGAACTCGAATCACCCGCACGAAATGATCGGTTATCAGGCCGACATGGGCGACGGATGGTGGGGCTGCCTCTACGACGAATCGCGCCGGAAAAAGGTGCTGGCAGGATTGCCGGAAAAAGAACGTAATAAAATCGTCAAGCAGGGTGACTGGAACGACTATCGAATCCTTTGCCAAGATCGTCGCATCCAACTCTGGATCAACGGGAAAAAGACAGTCGACTATACCGAACCGGACAAAAAAATTTCGCAGAAGGGACTCATCGGTCTGCAGATCCACGGTGGACCTCCCGCGGAAGCCTGGTACAAGGACATCAAGATCAAGGTCTTGCCCTAGTGCTGCTGAATGCGTCCGCTACGCTTCACGAACAACACAAAATAATTCAAGGACGAACATGCCTCCCGCTTTTTTATACTTCGATCTCGGTCGCGTTCTTATTAATTTCGATATCGAAAAAATGCTGTCCCAAGTCGGAAAGGTCTCGGGCACAAGTCCGAACAGAGTCAAACAGATTGTTTTCGGCAACGGCTTACAAACCGATTATGAATCGGGGCACATCTCCTGCCATGAGTTCCACGAAAGGTTCTGCGCGGCCTTGGGTACACGCCCGGATTTCGAAGCCCTTCGCCATGCGGCAAGCGACATTTTCGAACTCAATATTAGCGTGGTACCCATCGTCACACAACTTCGCGCGGCCGGACATCGTATGGGTATTCTATCGAACACATGTCATAGTCACTGGGAACACTGCCGGTATCGCTATCCTTCGGTGATAGGACTTTTCGACGTACACGCCTTGAGCTATCGGCTGGGCGCGGTAAAGCCGAACGCCGAGATCTTCACGGCCGCCGCCGAACTGGCCGGCGTGGATCCGGCCGAAATTTTCTTCGTGGACGATACCCTCGGCCATGTGGAAGGAGCTCTGGCAAGTGGATTCGATGCAGTACATTATACGAGCACCCGGCAACTGGCCTCCGATCTTCGTGCCCGCAATGTGGCGTTTAATTACTGAAGTTTTTGCAGCAGTTCAGCTTGAATAGATACCGCAGTAACGTATAATGCCATGATTCAGAGATTTACTATTCCCGCATTATCTCGAAATGATTGGTCCGAAAAGGATTTCTCAGCCCGTATTCCCCCCCAATTACCCTAGATAACTCCCAGGAGGCTTGCCATGATCGAACAGGACAACGGTAGGATTACTTCGGTAGCGTGGATGGAAATATGCCCTTGGCTGATTATCTTCAGGGCCTTTCGATTGGCAATTCGGGCTCGCTTTTTGATTATTTCAGCCGCGGCGATCCTGGCAACAGTAGTTGGCTGGCAGATTATCGGCATGGTATTTTCCGGCACCGATGATGAGCATTTGAAAACCCAAATAGAGATGGTTGCCGCCGAGGGATCATACCCCTGGAAATCACTGACTGCCATGGTTCCCGATAGCCCCGGTTATCCAGATGCCGAACAAAGCAACAACATTACTATTGCCTGGACACAACTCAGCACACCTTTTTTGCGTATTTTCAGCCTGCAAGCCTCGATGAGTGAGGTCGCCTTCTGGCTGCTTTGTGGACTCTGGACGCTTGCAATCTGGTCGTTTGCCGGCGGGGCCATAACCCGCACATCGGCCGTGCAGTTGGCTGCCGATGAGAAGTTGGGCTGGACATCGATGTCCAAATATGTTTTAGCCCGTTGGCGATCGTATTTTGCCGCACCGCTTTTCCCGATGTTGGGCGTGGTATTGGTTACGATCCCCACCCTCATCCTGGGATTCTTTTTGCGCAGCGACGCCACCACCTGGATCGCCGGACTGTTATGGATCTTGCCTTTGGCCGGTGGCCTGCTGTCGGCCATATTGCTCTTGGGGCTTTTGTTCGGCTGGCCGCTGATGTGGGCAACCATCAGCAGCGAAGGCACCGACAGTTTCGATGCGCTGAGCCGATCATACGCCTACGTCTTCCAACGCCCCCTGCAATATCTCTTCTACGCGATCGTGGCGGCCGTGCTAGGCGCGTTGGGGTGGTTTTTGGTAATGAATTTCGCGGCCGGCGTGGTGCACATTACCTATTGGTCGGCCAGTTGGGGTGCGGGCAACGAGGCCGTTCAAGACGTCATGACCGCGGGCGGTGGTGCCAGTGTATTGCGTTTCTGGACAGGCTGCGTAAAGATCCTGGCCGTGGGATATCTCTTCAGCTACTTCTGGACCGCGGCTACTACCATCTATTTCGTTCTACGTCACGGCGTTGACGCCACCGAAATGGACGAAGTTTTCCTGGACGGAGAAGCCGCCGATTCGGGCTTCGATCTCCCTCAGATCGGAACCGACGAACAAGGAGCGCCGGTCGTCGAGGATACAAAGCCCGAAGACACACCCACAAAAGACGTCGATGCCTCGCCAGTGGAAAACTCTGAATCCGAAGACAAGTAGGCAGTGCTGATAGAGTAAAGAACTCGCACAATCCGAGAAATCAAGCAGTGTCGGATATTTAGCGGCGACGGTTGATGAATAACGCAATCAGGCCGCCGATGACGAGATAGGCTAAAGTGCCGGGCTCGGGAATCACACCAGGTCCTACAACCTGACCGCTACCGACCGTTCCGCCGATTATATTTCCAATGATCAGACTCGGTGGATCCTGGCTCAGGACATACAACAACTTGCTGTGTTGGCCTATGTCGACCGGGTTGCTATAAAGCTTGGTAAAGTAGAAAGAAACAACCGGACCAGTGGGCGTAGTATCGATATAAGCACTGCCGTCCGAAGCCACTCCTCCGTCCTGAAAACCGGGCACACTCGCACTGATCCAGCCGACTTGAGTATTTGGTCCCGCATCGCTGAAAGGCCAGAGAGTGAACATTTCGGCGGATGTGTCTCCAACCGCGCCGTTATTGACGACCTGGTAAAGGTAGGCATAGTTACCGTTGTTACCGGTGTAGGCCACACTGAGAACGTCGGCAATAAGGCTGTCGCTGTCCATGTTGGTTGTCATCACGGAGCCAATCATAACGGGATCGGCACCCACAAGATCATTCATTGATGTTGCTTCAACCAAAACAGTTACATCGGCGTCAACTATCGCGCAAAAACAAACCGTCCAGCAGATAACAGACGCGATGATCGTGAAATGAACCTGTCTCATGAGACCACAACCTTTTCAAATAAGCGCACCTTGCCTTATATTTTACGCTTTTTCCATATATTGTGATTGTATAGACGCAAAAATAGTTGTCAAGCTTTTATCTATATTCCAATCAAATTCAACAAAAACAATCTCCATTGGGTGGAAAAGGAAAGCAGATCGATAAACTATGGGTCTGGCCTGAACTCTTCAAAGCTCAACTGATATGCTCGTCTCGCCGGTCGATACCAAGCATGAGCACGTTTATGCCCGAGCCGATCCCCAGGAAAGCTACTCGAGAGTTTTGCGTTACACACCCGTCTTCTATGCCCCTAGCTGCGGTCATTGGTAATGCAACCGCTCCGGTATTGCCAAGCGTTTCGAAGGTCGTGTAATCGATGGCCGTATCCAGTTGCAAGGCTTCGAATGTCAGCTTTCGATGCGCTCGGCCCACCTGGTGGCAAAAAGTCCGATCCAAGTCTTCCCGCGTCCAATCCATTTCGACGAGAAAATTCTCAAAGGCCTCCTGGGCCGTTTTCACACCCTCCTGCATTAGCGTTTCCGAATCGGTCCACATCAAGGGGCTCATATCGGCATCGGCCGACTGGTCGCGGTCGCTTCGGCAGAGGTGGCAGAAGTCGGTGTTGGCATGCGCCACACCTCCCAGCAAGCGGTTGCCGCTACGACTGAGTTCGCGGTTGGTCAACAAAATTGCCGCACTGCCCGAGCCGATGGTCATGGATGCCACGGCCAATTTGATTTTGGCGCGAGTCAAGGATGTGTCTGAATTTAATTGCTTTATGGTTGTTTCCACCAGTCCGCGGCTGCTTTCGGTTCCCACTACCAATCCGGCTTGGATCTGCCCTAATTCAATCATATTGGCGACTTGGACCATGCCGTTGAGCAATCCCAGGCAGGCGTTGGAGACATCATAAAGTTGGCAGTTTTTGCTCAGCTTGAGACCGTGGTGAACACCGGCCGCGGTGGCGGGCTCCAGATAGTCACGGCACACCGAACCATGCACCAACGCTCCTATGCGGCTGCGCTCGATACCCGATTGAGTTATGGCCTTTTCGCCCGTCTCGATACTTTTTTCACCAGGCAACATACCAACCGGCCAGAAACGCCGCTCGCGGATACCGGTCATCAACTCCAGACGTCCCTCTGGCAATCGCAACCGCTTATAGAGCGGTTCCAGCCGAGCCTCGATTTCATCGGACGTGACGATTTCATCCGGAATGGAGTAAGTGATCGATTCTATATATACGTTTTCGTATTTCATGGCCGCAAACGAAAAATACCCTGATTTGGAATTCGACAATTATAATGGATGATCCCCGTGCTGAATAGTCGTAAGGACCGTAGGCCTGTGCAGCAGCATCCATGACGGGTAGAATATCCATTTTACACGATCAC
>JAFGTN010000074.1 GCA_016934075.1 Pirellulales bacterium | reverse complement strand
CTGTTGCCATCGACCCAGTTGGCAGAGGCGACGACCTGCCCCTTGATCTTCGTTTCGAAGAAGTTCCCGCCGGCATAGATGTCCACATCCGTGAACGCCTGCTTGCGGTTAATCAGTCCGGTATTTCCGCCGGCCGAGTGCGAGGCGTCATATGCCAGACCGTCGGCAAAGTAGCGAACGTCATCTTTCGTCAGATCGCCATCGCCGTCGAAGTCGCCGATAATATGCGGCATAACGCCTGCGGCCTGGGCAATTCCACGGCTGACATTGTCATCGTATGCCCAACGAAGCATGCCGTTGGTCTGCGAGCCGCTGCCGCTGTAGTTGACGCATTCGACCAATTTTTCGATGTCGTCAATGTTGCGCGACTTGTCGTTATTGAAGTCACCCTGGCAGATATTACGATCGCTGAGAGCCGTTTTCCACGAAAGGGTTGATGTGCCGCCGGCACTATTGGTGTAGTACACGTAATCCTGCGTGCCACCGTCAGCATACGTTCCGGAAGAAGGGGCGTTTCGTAGCGGCGTCTGTGAATCCATGCTGCCGTAGTTGCCCGGTTCATTCGCTCCGCCCGACGACATCAGGCTGTTGCTCTTGATGTAATTCGCCAGGGCGGTGTTCTGCGAGTTTTCCCCCGTAGCTGTCTGATCGACCCAGTTGACGCCGTCGGTATCGCCGGGGCGGGCCTGGAGAGCGGCCACCAGCAGGAAGTTGTCCGCCATGTATTCACCCGGCATAAAGTAGTCGGTGCTGGTGGAGGGTGTTGAAGAGAAGGCCGCAATGCTCTCCGTGATGTTCAGGATATATGCGGCGGCATCGGCATTGGCGACGGTTTGGCTGTGAACGCCGGCGGCAGTGTAATTGCCGACTGTCGTTTCAGCCGGATCTCCGACAGTGGCCATCGTTTCGTTGCCGCCAATCTGCCAGCCGGTGTCGACATTGCCGTTATCCACCATGGCCTCGATCGTCGGGAACACGTATTCCGTGCCGCCGGTAATGTCCTTCATGACAGCGCAGTGTTCTACGTAGCCCTTGCTCATCTTGGACTCCGCCGTTTCGATCCCCTGGTAGCCGATGGCCAGACGGCTGTTCGCCACGGCAATTTGCATTTCGCTGGAGCCGCCAAGATTGGTGGCCTGATGTTCTTCGCCCAGGTAGCTGGGGGTGTAGCTATCGGTCTTGGTGCCCATGTTGTCACCGCGTGCGTACGACGGATCCACGCCGATGGAATTCATCGTGCCGTTGCGAGTGCCTGAGCCACTATCGCGTGTGGCGGCAACCAGGTTTTCACCGGTTGACATGCGGCCGGTGGTATAGAGAACCTGCAGGTCACTCATGGTGTAGGCCTGGATTTTGTCGTCCAGCGCCGTCCCGGTTCCGGAAACCTCGCTATGGGCAGCGTCCGTAACCATGCGATCCGCACTGCCGACGCCACGATTGGCGATGATCCCCATCGGCACAAAGGCGATCTGCGTGTCGAAGATCGTCTTGTCGTCCGGATTGGAGGTATTCAAATTGAAGGTCACGGTTTCGGTCGCGGTGCCGGTGGAGTTGCTCAACTCCACCGGCAGGCTTTTAAGCTTGTTGCTCTTGCCGACGTCCCACGACGCAACCGCATTATTGCCGTAACCGGTGCTGGTGGGAGTACTGTTCCAACTTCCCGTGCCGCTTTGGGTGATGAACCACTTGGTCGGTACGTCCATGACGGAGATGTCGATGCTCTGCTGCTTGATCGGGCTTCCGGACAATCCGCCGGTCAGGTCGGGGCTGTATTGCAACACACCTCCCTCGCTAAACTTGCTGCGATTTACCAAGCCAAGATCCGATGGTTGATTCGTCGGCACGTAGGCATAGGTGACGTTGGTGCTGGCCCCGGTTCGGCTGGGATCATACCAACTCTGGGCGGTTGTGCTGGCGACGTTCAGGGCCTGAGATTTCAGCAGTTCCGCCAGACCGTTGCCAGAACCGACGCCGCGATAGATGACATACATGTCGCTACCGCCGACCGGCAAAGAGCTGAAACTGGTCCAGTCGGCCGCCAACTGATCGACCGTTCCCGTGCTTGCGTTATAGCCGTAAACACCGTCACCATCGATATCGATGAAATCGTTGGTTGACGCTTTAGCACTGAAAAAGCTTTTAAAGAGCGTTGCCCCAGAGATATTCACCTGCATATTATAGGGACTGGTTGCCGACGGAACCGGATCGTGCGCCGTCGTCTGGGCCATGGCTTTCGAGCTGCTCAATGCTGCGATAGCCGACAAGGTCAGCCCAAGTATAAGTTTTTTGGGTTTCATTTTATATAACTCCTGAAAATAGTGGATATATTTGAATACTTGTTCCCTCAATCATTATTAGTATACACTCATGGATTAGAGGCATCGGCCCTCTCGGTATTGATTCCGCACTCCTAGATCATATGCCCTCCTTTCGCCAATATAGGCTACTTCTTGAGTGTCTGCACAAAATGACCGCTCCACACAATGTCTTCGACTGATGTTAAATAAGAGGAATATTACATTTATGTAACCCAATAAGCTGGAACTGGATCATGAATCTTATTCTCAATGCATATCTTGTAATGCGGGCGGTTTAATTTACCTTCTTCTGTGAGTGGGAGTTACACTCTCTTTATTTGTCATGCCTTCTCGTAGATGCGTGAATTGCGATTATTTCACTTCCGTGCAGGGTCCGCTTAAGCTGTAAAACTTTTCTCCCCACTCCCGGTCTTCAACGGTTTCGAGGACGTGTTTGTTCTCGATATGACCGTCGGCATACAAGAAGTTGGCCGCCCCACCCATATCGTTGCCGTTCCGTTTCACCGTTCCCGGATGATGACGCCCCACGCAGTTCAATTGGCAGGAGCTTTCGATCAGATTGGAACCGCCCAGCATATCCGAGAGCGTGCTGATGCTGTTGCTGTCGTGGTAACGAAACTCACTGACTTTCGTGTGCGCGTTGTATGGATCGCCGCCACCGATCATGTCGAACGGCATGATCGGACGGTGGCTCTTGGAGAGTGTGCCGCCACCTTGATTTTTCCCGACCGTCATCCAATTATCGTTCCATTCCGTCGCCAGAATCATTCCCGCGGCCTTGCGGACCTTGTCCGGCGGAACCAGAACATTGACCCGTTTGCCACCAGACAGTTGCGTCGTGAACTTGTTGCGGGGAATCAGGGCGGCATTGGCGGTAAACGCCACGCGTTCCGGCTGCTGATCCTCATAACTGTTCGGACCGGTATTGTTTTTGTCGTCTATTTGTCCGGGTTCCCAGTCCGCGGCGTTCGGGCCGGGATTGGTTCGCGGCGGGCCGCCATTTTTAATCGCCGGACAGCGGAACCCTTCCTTTTTGATGCCTTTGCCCAGTACCAGCGCGGACCAGTGCAGATACCCCGCAGGCTTGCTCAAGTCCTGCCCATCGGGATAGGACCATTCTCCATTGGCCTTCGGATACACGTAGGATGGCGGAAAGACTCCTTCCTCCGCAGCAAACGTTTGCACCGCCGAGCCGACGCCACGAAGATTGGCCGCACAGGTCACCTTTTTGGCTAGATCTTTCGCCTTAGTCAGACTTGGAAGCAAGATGCTGACCAGGAGGGCGATAATGGCGATCACGACCAGCAATTCAATAAGAGTAAAGCCCGATGTCCTATTTTGTTGGTTACGCATGTTGGTTTTCACAAATTTCATTTCCTGTTACCCCGAACACGTTTGAAAAGAGATTTCGATACGCCCAATGGATTTTCATCCAACCTGTAAGAGCGAGGTTACCCCCGAAGCATTACGATCTGATAAAGGATGCTTGTGTTTTGTACTTCACCTTGGTTAAGAACATCTGAACAAATAATTCCCCATATTGGAGTAATTGTTTTCTTTAGCAGAAGTTACATGCCGATGAGCGGAGGAGGAGCTGAAGGGCATTTCCATTTCATGCGGAATGCGATTGGTTTACATCTAGGTATTGATCCATATGTTATGAAAGGTTCGAGTAGGATTTCCACACGAAAGGAACTTTCGTGAAACGCAAACATCACCGTCCACAGCAGGTGGTTTGGAATCTACAGGAGGCCCAGACGTCATTGGTGGCCGGCAAACATGGTCAGGCCGAAGTTCCTCTATCCCGAAGAAGGCGGCTGGATGCGTTGAGCAAAAAACGGGGTCCGAGCGACAGAGATCGAACGGAGCCGCCACAAGACCCGGCTGAAACTCGCGGCCAAACGCCTTCAGGAGAGTAAAACCATACTGAAGGTCTTGCAGGTGCCAGAGAAGAATATGGAGGAGGCCATCAAGACGATGAAGCGTTTGCAGACCAAGGGAATCGTCAGCAACTTATCCGGAACGAAGCGGACGACGGTCTGATGGGACTGATCGCCAAGCACAACGATTGAAATTCATGAGCCATAAGATAAAATAGATAAGTCGGGTTCTGTCGTACATATAAACCAAACCATATACTTGCGGGACACCCCGCGGGACACT
>JAFGTN010000734.1 GCA_016934075.1 Pirellulales bacterium | reverse complement strand
CTATGCCGAATTCTGGGTCGGATCGGGAAGCGAATACAACAGCCTGGTTCTCTTCACCCTGGGCACGGGCCTCGGCTGCGGCATCATTATCGGCGACACACCCATCGACGGCGAGCACAGCCATGGCGGTGAATATGGACATGTGGTGATCGACATCGCCGACGACGCGCGGATATGCGGTTGCGGACGCGCCGGACATCTCGAAGCATACACCAGCGCCACGGCCGTTATCAAACGTGCCCGCGAAGCGCTCGACGCCGGCCGCGAAAGTTCGTTGAACGAACGACTGCAAAACAAGTGCACCAGACTCGACCCCAAACTGGTTGCCGAAGAGGCCGAGAAAGGCGACGAACTCTCCAACCGGATCATCACCGAAACGGCCCACTACATGGGCATCGGCATCGCCAACATCATGCACACCATCGACCCCGCTTGCATCCTTCTGGGCGGAGCCATGACCTTCGGCGGCAACGACTCCCAACTGGGCCGCCGTTTCCTCGAAGAAATCAAAGCCGAGGTCCGCCGCCAGGCATACCCCATCCTGGCCGAACGCACAATAATCGAATACGCCACCCTAGGCGGCGACGCCGGATTCATCGGCGCCGCCGGCCTCGCCCGGGCAGAGTATCGGAAGACGTTGCCGAGTTAAAACTTATTCTCAAGATTCGTAGGCCAGGTTATAACCACGCCTGTTGTGGGGCGACCTCTCCACCATTGAGAACCTCAATCTCCTCAACACCAATTCTTGCACCATTGACCGAGCGGGTAATGCGAAGACGCACGGCGACGGTGTAACAGTTTGGTCTCGAAACCATGATATTTTGCTGCCCGCACCACCGTGCAGGTAGTAAAATCACGGTTTGGAGGCTAATCTATCACCTTGACTTTTCAATAATAATACAGTAATATTATTGTACCGCAAAAGGAATTGCCGATGCCGGAGACGACTATCCATTTTTTCCGAGAGGGTGACACGGTCCCCTTCAAAACTTGGCTTGAGGAACTGGCACGAACGAATGCAAATGCTCACAAAAAGTGCCTTACCTATTTGCAGCATCTTCAAAGAGAGGGACATGAACTTAAAAGGCCGACAGCGGATTTTCTCCGCGATGGCATCTATGAGTTAAGACCGACATATCAGGGAGTGAACTATCGAATCTTGTACGGCTTTGCTGGGCAAGGACTCGTTGTTGTCTCCCACGGCATAATCAAAGAAAGACGTGTTCCGCGAGCCGAAATCGATAAAGCGGTTACTCGCCTTGAAAAATACAAGCGCGATCCGAAAAAGCACGGCTATCCGGAGGATTTGTTGGATGAATAAAAAGACACGCAAAAAAGACGCCTTGGATACGCATGTCTCGGAGATGGGCATTGATCCCAATGTCGATCCGGACATGCAGCAGTTTTCTCAGCAAATCGAGATTGCCGAGATGATTTACGCCGCTCGCCAGGCTGCGGGGCTTACCCAGAAAGAACTGGCGGACGCCATCGGTACAAAACAGCAAGTCATTTCCCAACTGGAAAACGCCGACTACGAAGGCCACTCGCTGTCAATGCTGCGGCGTATTGCAAAAGCTCTACACCGCCGAGTAGAAATTCGCATGGTACCCGAAGAATCCGATAACATTCCTGTCTGGTAATGCAATCACCTGTTGTGAAGCGGTTGCGTTAGGATCATTGACCATGCAGATATCAATAACATCGCCGAACTCGGTCCGGACACCCTCTGCGATATGATCACTCCTCCTCCATCCGAACCTCAATCTCCCCAACACCCATCCGCGATCCATAAGCCGATCGCGAAATATCCAATCGCACCGCATCGGTCGTGACCGCAGCGAACTTGTGACCTACCCAACCCGCCTGCATGTTGCCCTTCACTTCGACTACCGGCTTCCACTTGCCGCCCGCACGGACACTGACCGTATAGTCCAGGCTGCGATAGTGGCGGGAATTCAATTGATGGAATAGGGCCACGCGGTTGATCTTTTCGGGCCGTACAAGCGTCAACTCCAGCCAGGCTGCTTTGGGATCGACTCGTTGTGTCAACCAGTATCCCTCAGGCTCTTTGACGTTGCCGTCAATGGCACGGTCGGCCGCCCAACCCCGCTTCGGATCCTCGTCGCTGGCGGATAGCGATAGCACCGGCACCTTGCGACCCTTGCGGGCGGCGGTTCCCAGGCGGCGATCCTCCAAAGTCTTGTGCGTACGGTCGAGGTTCTCGATCAGCGAGTTCCATCGACGATGTCCATCGGCCGAAGCCACCTTACGAGCCGCAGCAGCCAACTTTCGCGCTTTGAGAAGATTGGCCGGTTCATCGCGCATCTTTCTAGTACGGATCAAGGGCACGATTTCCAGCAATGCTTTGCCCGCTTCGGCCCCGCCGTAAATCCTGCCCAGCCGTTTTTCGGCAAACTCGTCGAGTGTCATTTCCGGCTGCCAGAGGAATGCCTCCCAGGCAAGGTACGAAATCTCGGCGTTGATTTTCGTGTCGGGCAATTCACCATACGTGTCGAGCCCTTCGAATCCGGCTGCGGCCGCCTTACCGCAGATGTCGCGCACCCGCTCGATGTAGAAATCATCTTCCGTGTGCGTCGAACTGTTACACCAGTGCAAATAGCCCACGTTGTGTCTGGCCATGGGTTTGACCTCCGGCCGCCAACGGTGGGCCATGCGGGTGAGCGTCCATTGGCAAAGCGAATCCTCCGGTATCATGGAAAGAAACTTGGGCGGCGTCTTCATCATCTCCGTCTTATAGCCGGTATACGTGGCATAGCTCAGCCAGGACTCGGGCGCCAGCCGCCGCATGGTCTTGAGTGTAACCATGTGCGAAATGGCCATGTCCTTGTAATAGTCGGGCTCGGAAGACTTGATTTCGGCACGTGCCTTCTTGCAATCGTCGCAATAGCAAACGAAAAAGTCGCCCATTTCCAGGTTCACGCCGCCTACCTCGAAATTTTCGAAAAGCCACTCGGCACCACGGTCGAGCCAATCCTGGTTTTCCTTTTTCGACGGGCAGGGCGCGCTGCGGGGCTTGCCATCCCTGCCGACGGACCGCAAATGGGGCCGTTCGGTCAACCACTCCTTGGCATTGAAGGGATGCTTGCCCTCGAAGTAATAGCCCGCATATCCACTGGTGCCCACGCCGGGCAGAATGCGAACGCCGCGCCGCGCCGCATAGCGGCACAATTCCTTAGAAGCCGCCACACCGCCGTGTG
>JAFGTN010000733.1 GCA_016934075.1 Pirellulales bacterium | reverse complement strand
GGTAGCCCGCAGCGAAGAGGGCAAGGTCCTCCTGATGGCCGGCCTGAGCCGCGACCTGGTGGAAAAGGGTCTCGACGCCGTCAAATGGGTTCGAGCCGCCGCCAAATTGGTCAAAGGCGGTGGAGGCGGTCGTCCCGACATGGCACAGGCGGGCGGAAAAGATGCCTCGAAGATCGCCGAAGCTCTGCAGAAATCGCGGGCAGATCTTACGGAATCGCTAGGGTAAAAGTCACTTGCGGAATGGTTTTTCTTTCCTGGCAGCGATTTGTAGCCGAATTTCGCAAGAATTCGGACCATTGCCGTAATTATACCCCGACAACTTCCGAATTCTTGCGAATCCGGCTACTGAAAAACAACCGAAAATCCTTGTAAATACCTTATTACCACAAAGAATATAGGGATTTCAAAAGGGGATAGTATCGATTGTATTATTAGCTGGGGCTGCTAAACTGATATGTAGGTTGTCTGAGCGGTCGCTCGGAATTTCCCATATTTCAGCAGATACCTTTTCTTCTTCTGGAGTCTGCCATGCGCTTACGTCGTTTTGGTTTCACACTGGTAGAATTGCTTGTCGTCATCGCCATTATCGGCATTCTCATCGCGTTATTGCTTCCGGCCGTTCAAGCGGCGCGGGAAGCCGCGCGAAGGATGCAATGCACGGGTAATCTCAAGCAACTCGGTGTTGCTTTGCACGGTTACCACGATTCATTTAATATTTTTCCGCCGGCGGCTACCTGGCCGTCCGGCTCGAACATGGATGTCGCCGGCAACGGCAACGTAGGGCCGAACTGGGTCGTCTTGCTCCTCCCATACCTGGAACAGCAGGATTTGCACGACATGTTCCAACTGGATTTGCCGCTTTCTCACGCAGCTAACGAGCCCGCCCGCGGATTATCGCTGAAGATCATGCTTTGCCCTTCGGATTCTTACAATCAGACGAAATTCAACGGCGATTCTCACTCCAGCATTTCACATTACGGCGGCATCTGGGGGCGCGGCAACTACGCGGCCAACGGCGGTTTTGGTTACATGAGCAAAGGAGCCCACTGTGACACCGTCGACAATCGAGGCTGTAATGCGCGTCCAGAGAACTGGAGCTACTGGAAAGTGCGGGGCGTGATGGGCGCGAACCTGGCTACAAAACTTTCCGAGATCACCGATGGGGCCAGTAATACGTTTATTCTTTTGGAGATCCGCTCCGGCGTGAACGAGCGCGATCTCAGGGGCGTTTGGGCCATGAATGGTGCCGGGCCCAGTGCGGTTGCCGCGCACGGATACCAGGGTGACGCCCGCGGACCCAATCCCAGCTACATCAATTCCGACGATACGGCCGGTTGCTCCGCGGCCCAGCAACTTGTCGGCGGTGCCGAGTCAATGGCGCGGCTTGGTATGGGATGTTATAACGGAACGGGCAGCTATCCCAACCGCCAGGCCGGCGCTCGAAGCCTGCACCCCGGTGGAATTCATGTGGCTTTGGCTGACGGCAGCGTGCAATGGATCAACGACTACATAGAAGTCAGCGTCGATAACAACCACGTTTCTATCTGGGACCGACTCAATCTGCCCACCGACAACATGACCGTCGACGCCGATGCATGGAAGTAATCCGGATTATTCATGAACATATTGGACTTTTGCAAAAGTCCGGAACATCCTTTGCGCAAAGCGCAAGCGGGGGATGGCTGGGGCAAAGCGAAGCGGCGCCCCCGGATATGGAGCACTGGAGCACCGTTTCGCTTTGTCCCTACATCTAATCAATTGTGGTGCATGCTTCCAGCCTGCTCTGTGCAGCCAGGATGAAATCATTTAGATTTGCGAACCTTCAACTCGAAATGAGTGTCGTCCGGCGTGATCTCAATCTTTAAAGGCGTTGAGTCCACCGAGCGGTAGATCGCCGGCACCGCGTTGGTCTGATTATCTTGTCTGTCGTAGCTGACTATCAGCACCTTGTTCGGCCCGATGGTCGCCCCGTCGTCGAACTTGCGGGTGGTGACGTTCTTGAACGTGCCGTCCGCCACATTCACTTCGGCCATGGCTGGTCGGGGATGGGTCTTTCTGTCGATAGATGGGGCTTGAGGCGCGAACGTGATCGAGATCCTGGCCGCCGGGATCAACGACCCGTCCTCGTATGTGACTTTGCCGGTCACCGGCACCTGTTCATAAGGCGCTCCCCCTCCGCACCCTGCTGTAATCAACGCAATAAGACCAAGCCCCACGAATCGAAGGGCCCATCGGTTGGTGAGAAATAAAGACATGATTTATCCTTGTTTGGATAAGAGAAATTTTTGTTAAGCCTGGACTTTTGCAAAATTGCGAGTCAAGGGTACATGTAAAAGAAAGCTTTGCGGAGCAAAGATTTCTTTTACATTGTCTTGACTGACACTAATTCATTGATGGATAAAAAGTTATCATCTCTGCGGCGTTTAGATATAATTTGCCGGCTGCGCCGCCAATTTATATCTAAGTGCCCTTGACTCGCAATTTTGCAAGAGTCCAATTAAGCGAAGCAACAAGCTGGAATGCGTATTATGATCTTCAATGGTCTACAATGTCAATTGGAGGATGTTAGCTTCGGTGATCAGCTTCGTATGCCGGGTTGTAACCCAGCGGTTTCATGTCAACGGTTTTCCTCCACTAGAGGGGCGTTTCGCGGCCGATTCCCCGGAATCATGGATTCCCCGGAATCATGGATTCCCCGGAATCATGGATTCCCCGGAATTGTGGATTCCCCGGAATTGTGGGATATTCCGAGGTGATGTGCTATCATAGGACGCATCTCAACTGTTCAACTACTGGAGGAAAATCATGTCCTACACCCGGCAAGCGCGTTGCTTTATCGTGGTACCTTATCCGGCGCTCTTTTGTATGTTTTGCTTGTTCTGCGGTCTTGCGGCGGCGGAAAACAATGCGGGTAGACGACCCAATGTCGTATTCATCCTCACCGACGATCAGCGATGGGATTGCCTGGGCCTGGCCGACGGGTCGGTAATGAAAACGCCCAATATCGACCGGCTCGGCCGTGAAGGGATCTATTTCCGCAATGCCTTCTGTACCACCTCGCTCTGTTCGCCCTCTCGGGCTTCGATCATGGGCGGGCTCTATGCTCATAGCCACGGCGTTTCCAACAATTTTACCGAATATCCCGACGACCTGCCCACCTTTCCCAGGCAACTACAGAAGGCCGGATACCAGACGGCCTATATCGGCAAGTACCACATGGGCGAAAAGAACGACGACAAACGGCCCGGCTTCGACTATTTCGTCACACACAAGGGCCAGGGCAAATATTTCGACAATATCTTCCGCTTTAGCGGCGGCCAGCGGCGCCTCGTAAAAGGCTATTATACGACGGTAATCACCGATATGGCTGTCGAGTGGCTTGAGCACCGCGATAAGAACCGACCCTTCCTGCTCTACATGGGCCACAAGGCGCCGCACAGCTTCTACTATCCCGAGACGAAGTACGCGCATGCATTCGACGACGTCGACATTCGCTACCCGCTCACCGCGTTCCATTTGGAAGACAATCCCAAGTGGTACCAGGCGCGGCTCGACACGTGGCACGGCATCTATGGGCCGATCTTCGATTATCGTAAAAAATATCCGGATCGCTCGGCCAAGGGCGTGCTCGAATTCGCAAACATGGTTCGCGCCTATCGGGGCACAATTCTCAGCGTAGACGATTCGGTGGGACGGATCTACGAGTATCTCGAGCGGATCGGCGAGTTGGACAACACGTTGTTCGTCTTCACCACCGACAACGGTCTCTTGGAAGGCGAGCACGGCATGGTCGACAAACGCACGATGCACGAGGCCAGCATCCGCCTGCCGCTGGTCGTTCGCTATCCCGGCCTTACCCCGTCCGGCGCTCCCAAGGTGATCGACGAACAGGTCCTCACGGTGGACTTTGCGCCCACGATCATTGATATCTGCGGCGCGGAACCACTGCCCAAGGTGCACGGCCGCTCCTGGAAAAAACTCGTACAGACGGGCGACCCCGACTGGCGCAAGAGTTGGTACTACGAATACAACTACGAAAAACAGTTCCCCTACACGCCCAACGTCCGCGGCGTGCGTACTGATGACTGGAAGTACGTGCACTATCCCCACGGCGACGGTGGGCC
>JAFGTN010000732.1 GCA_016934075.1 Pirellulales bacterium | reverse complement strand
CGCCGGTAAGGGCGTAGGGCGAAGTCTGGTTGCAGATCTCCAGGTTCTCTTCGTATTGGGCTTCCGGATAGACATATAAGGTGAGCACCGGCCCGAAGATTTCCTCGACCATGGTCTTGCTCTGCGGCTGTTTGGAGAGTATCACGGTCGGTTCTACAAAGTAGCCCACCGAGTCATCGCATCCGCCGCCGCAGAGGATTTCCAGGTCGGGGCTGCTGTTGGCGAAGTCGATGTAGCCCTTGATGCTGGTGAAGGAAGCGCGGTCGATAACGGCGCCCATGAAGTTGCCAAAATCGTTGACATCGCCCATTTTGATCTGGGCAACTTGTGCCAGCAGTTTTTCCTTAACCTGCGGCCAGATCGAGTCGGGTATATATGCCCGGCTGGCGGCCGAGCATTTCTGGCCCTGATACTCGAAGCCGCCGCGAACCAGCGCCGTCACCAGTGCGTCGACGTCGCTGCTGGCGTGGGCAAAGATGAAGTCCTTGCCGCCCGTCTCGCCAACGATGCGAGGATAGCAAACGTATTTGCGGATGTCGGAACCGACCTCGAGATAGATGGTGGAGAAGACCTTGGTACTGCCGGTAAAGTGGATGCCGCCCAGGTGCGTGTTTGCCAGAGCAGCCGGACCCACGATCGAACCCGGGCCGGGCACCATGTTGATCACTCCCGGCGGCAGACCCGCCTCTTCCAGAACCTTCATGATGAAATGGGCCGGCAGAACCGCGCTGGAAGCCGGTTTCCAGACCACCGTGTTACCCATCAAGGCCGGCGCGGTGGGCAGGTTGCCCGCGATGGAGGTGAAATTGAAGGGCGTGATGGCCATCACGAATCCGTCCAGGGGCCGATGCTCCATGTAATTCAACATACCCTTGGAAGAAAGCGGCTGGTCGCCGTACACCTCTTCCATGAAATGCGGATTGAAACGCCAGAAGTCGATCAGTTCACAGGCCGAATCGATCTCGGCCTGGTGCGGCGTCTTGCTCATGTTCAGCATGGTGGCCGCGTTGAGTGTCTGGCGGTATTTTCCGGCCAGCAGTTCGGCCGCCTTGAGAAAGATTATGGCACGAGAGTCCCAAGGCATGCGGCTCCACTCGGGCTTGGCCCGGTTGGCCGCCTCGATGGCCTGCTCGACAAACATCGAGTTGGCCTGGTGATATTGTCCAAGCACGTGACCGTGGTCGTGCGGGCAGATCATCTCGGCGGTAGTGCCGCTGGTGACATCTTTGCCGCCGATCACCATCGGCACTTCGGTCTGACCGGAAAGCAGTTCATCAAGCTTGGCCTTAACTTCCGCCCGCTCCGGTGAGCCGGGTGCGTAGTTGAGTACAGGTTCGTTGATGGGTTGAGGAACTCGAAAAATACCATTAAACATTGCGTTCTCCCAAAGGGCCTTGTTTTTTAAGAAACAGGAAATCAGGGTAGCCGTGCATTGCAGTAATTGCCTCAACTCGCTGCATTATTTTGGCGGTCATTACGCTTCAACGCAATGCCCCGCCAAAGTGTGGGTCGACAGGTTTACACGTGTTTGGGCTTTTATGCTTTGGGCGGTGAGCAGTGGGCCGTGAGCGGTGGACTTCTATACTAAGCGCGAAACGCAAGCGAGAATCTAGGACGTTACTCCGGATATTCCCTCGCTTGCGCTTCGCGCTTAGTATTAGTTTTTACTGAAAGCTCACAGCCCACTGCTCACAGCCCATGGCCCCAAACGCCTTACGCCGCCCGCCAATCAGAGATACAATTAACCACACCGAACAAATCAAAGGACTCCACGCTCATGGAACCTGAATTCACATACCGCTTCCCGCGTTGGTCGCTTGTGATCGGCCTGATACTCGGTCCGCTGATGATCGTGGCCGGCGCGGCGGGCTTGATCGTTCCCTGGCTGGGCGGCACGCCTTTCACGGGCGAATCGCTGCGCGACGACACTCAGCTTTCCATCGCCGCGCTTTTGGCCTACGAACTGGGCGTGGTTCTGTTGATTCTTACAGGCGTGCTGCAAATGGTGGTCGCCGTGCTGGTTATCCGTGCCGGTGGACACTCGCGGCGGCGGATACGCTTAACGCCCGACGCGATGATTATGCCTCGTGGATTCATGTCGGCCAATGAGCAGACCATTGAATACGAAAAAATCCGTAAGATCGGCGTTCACGGTTGGCTGGGGCGAAGGAATGTCGTGGTGACACATGCCGACGGTCGGGCGAGCATCCTCGGCATCGCGCTTGTAGACGAACTCGACAACCAGGTGCTCATCGACGAACTGGCCCGGCGCACATCGCTCGAACCCGTCCCCATTTTGCGTTTTCCTCGCCAGTTCACGCTCTCGTCGCTGTTGATCTTCACCACGGTTTTTTCGATCGTGCTGGGCCTGCGGATGTCGTACAGCCGCGAGCTGGGTTGGCTCGATCTGATCGTGCCCCTGGGTTTCACGATAACGCTTGCCGCCATCATCTTCCTGCTCACCCGCCGCTCATGGACGCCGCGGATCTTCATCATCGGCTTCGTTATCGGTGGTTTGATCGACGCGGCGACACTTGCCGCTATTTGTGTCATTGCCGGCGTCGATTCAGCAATCCTGGATCGCACATGGTTCCCTCTTTCCGCCGTTATCTTCCGCATCAACTACAACATCCACGCTCTGGGCTGGGGCACCGGCTGGGAAGAAACCGCCGTACTCACCTGCGGAGCGGCAATAACCGGCGTAATCTGCGGAATCGCAGCGGTTCAAAGTTGTCAACCGGCAAAAAAACGTAGGCCGGGTCGTGACCCGGCGATGAAGCGGTTAGAAAATAGTCGAGTGGAAAAACATAACAGAAAATGAATCGACTCCCGTATGGACAAGAAAAAAACCAGTATAAATGATGGTAACGAAACAACGGATGTTCAAGAACCTATAGAGCGGTTCCAATTTACGCTATCTTCGCTGCTGCTCTTAACAACAATTGTCGCGTTTTACCTTGGTGTCACGAAATACCTTTCGCATGATAATGAGGATTTCCTACATTCCACATTAGGGGGCTTATCCCTCGCATTGTTATGCTGCTACATAGCTTTTTTCAATACCCTTCGGAAAAATCGCACCGGACGGGTGTTTTTAAAATGGTTTATCATGGGTATGCTCGTGGAGTGTTCTGCAATCGTTTTGCTTTCAGCAGTTGACCTCAAAATCTACCCGTTTTGGCGGGCAGTAATGGGGATTGTTGCTTCAAGCGTTGAGTTTAGCATAGCTCAAAGACTATATTTACAAACCCTATTCACTGGGGTTGTACTGTCCGGCATTGTCTTTGGTGTTATCGGCGTTATCATTGACCGCTTGTGTCTACGTCGTATAGTCACATCTCAATCCCCAAAATCCCAACCATGAAATACGAAGCCGAACAAAAATTCCCTGTCGACAACCTCCAAGACGTCGAAAGCCGCCTGGGCGAATTGGGGGCCGAGGTCACCGGCGAGCGAATCGAGGTCGATCGTTATTTTAATCATCCGGCCCGGGATTTCGCTGAAACGGATGAAGCGTTTCGTATTCGGCGGGTAGGACCGGTCAACAAGATTACTTACAAGGGACCCAGGGTCGACGAGACCACAAAAACCCGCCAGGAACTCGAACTGCCGCTGGCCGAGGGCGATCAGTCGGCCGCCGATTGGATCAAGCTGCTGGAAAAGCTCGACTTCCGCACCGTGTCGGAAGTGCACAAACGGCGCCGCAAATCCCACGTCGAGTGGCAAGATCGCACGGTCGAAGTTTCCTTGGACGAAGTCACCGGGCTGGGAACCTTCGTCGAACTCGAACTGGTTGTCGATGAGCAAGACCTGGACCTGGCTCGCGACTGTATAGCCGATCTGGCCAAGAAGTTGGGCTTGAAACACAGCGAACGTCGCAGCTATTTGTGTTTGCTGTTGGAAAAAGGCTAGCCGTTGACCGGATTATTACCCGGCGCGGTGTGGCACGCCCATCTGGGCGTGGGAAAGCGGCTTGGTTCCCCATTAATCACGCCCATCGCTGCGCTCTGAGCGTGCCACACAATCTGCTTCTGAAAATGCTCTAATCCTGACCAATGGGGGGAAACCGCTTCATACCGGGGGCTCGCAGCCAACCTTCGGGTTGATTATAATGGTGTGATGGCATCCACAATCGAAACTCCCTCCCCGCAAGATATCCCCGCCACCACCGCCCCGGCAACCTGGCCCACGCACCCTCAAATCGAACCGCACGAAACCCGTAATTTCTTCGTGCTGGTTGTCCACCAGATCGTTTTTCGCATAGGCTGGATGTTCAAAACCGAGAGTGTAATCATACCCGCATTTCTTGACGCGGTGGCCGGCGCCGGTTGGCTGCGCGGTTGCTTGCCGATACTCTGTCGTCTGGGTCAAAGCGTGCCGCCCGTGTTCATCGCCGATCGTGTCCGCTGCCTGCGTCGCAAAAAGCTGGCCTTGGCCGTCTGCGCCTTGTTGATGTCGATACCGTTCGGCGTTCTGGCGGTGACCTGCTGGATGACCCACGGTCACTATCCTATCTGGATAGCCGCGTTGTTTTTGTTTCTGTATTTCTCCTTCTTTTGCATCGGCGGCATCTACCAGATGTCGTTCGGCACTTTGCAAGGCAAGCTCATTCGTCCCACGCGCCGCGGCCGGTTGTTGCTGACCTCGACTTTCTGGGGCACCATCCCGGCAATCGCCATCACCGTCTGGCTGATGCCCGAGTGGATCTCCGAACAGCCGCCCGCCTATGGGCATATTTTCGGTTTCGTTTCAATTTGTTTCTTCATCTCCGGCTTGATAGTATTCATCTGCTCCGAGCCGGCCGACAAGAAGTTGTCCCCGAATTCCAAGGCACGAGCCGCCGTGGGCGAAGCTATGCAGGCCCTGCGCGACGATGCTAACCTCCGCCGCCTGGTGGCGGTCGTGATGTTGGCCGGCACGGGGCTTTTGGTTTTTCCCCACTATCAGGCACTGGCCAGCGAACGGTTAGGCCTGACCGGCGGTCACCTTGTGGTTTGGGTAGTTGTGCAAAGCGCCAGCGTGGGGCTGTTAAGTATTTTGGTCGGCTACCTGGCCGATTTCCGCGGAAACCGTCTGACTCTGCAGCTTTCGGTCGTAGCCACTGCGATTGCCCCGGCCCTGGCCATCGTCCTGACCCAATTGGAACCCGGTTGGGGCGCGAAGCTGTTTTGGACCGTTTTTATCGCCATGGGCGTTACTCCACTCGTACTGCGAACCGTGGTAAACTATACCTTGGAAATTTGCGAACCGCCGCAACACGCCCGCTACCTCAGCACGGTGGCCCTTTGCGGTGGCATCCCTTTCCTGTTTTCACCCCTGGTGGGCTGGATGGTGGACGTGGTCGGCTTCGAAACAGTATTCGCCGCAACCGTCTGCCTGATACTTCTAGGCGGTTGCGTATCGCTACGACTGGATGAGCCCCGACATCATATCGGATTGGACGAAAGCCGTGTGATCGGGCTGGGAACGGATGAGTGAGAATAGAGGGCAGATGTCAGAGGGCAGATGGCAGGAATGACGAATGTCGAAATCAGAATGAGGAGTGAATGACGAAGGCTGAATGATCAAGGTCCAATGATCAATGTTCAATGACCAAATCATAAACCATGCTGTGATCCGATAATGATGTACCATTCTGAAGTCTGTGGTCCGAAGTCTTATGTCTTATGTCCTAAGTCTTAAGTCCTAACTCTGACAACTGAAAACTGACTACTGATAACTCATACCTCATACCCCATACCTCAAAAATGCAAACCCTCAAGTTGATGCTCGCCGAGATTCGTTATCGCAAACTCAATTTCATTTTGAGTCTGTTGGCGATTTCTATTGCGGTCACGCTCTTCGTAACCGGGCCGGTTCTGGTTGATGGATATTCCAATCAGACACGAGAACTGATCGCCGCGACAGAAAAGTCGACCTCCGAAGAACTGGACGTGCTCAAGGATCGCACGCGGATTCTGATGCGCGACATCGGTTTCAATCTGATGATCGTACACCGCGATACGAACATGACCGACTTTTGGGCATCCGACTTCGCGGCCGCCGACATGCCGCAGGAATACCTCCAGCGTCTGGTCGATGCCGATAGTCTCTCCATGGTGAAGCATGTGGTGGCGACATTGCAGCAAAAGATCGAGTGGCAGGGCCGTAAGGTGCTGCTGGTGGGATACCTGCCCGAGGCAACCCGCTCGCACGCTCGCGCCAGATCTCCCATGGGCTACAACATCAAACCCGGCACTGCGCTTCTGGGCCACGAGCTGGCCGCGGGCAAGAAACCGGGCGACTCGATCGAGGTGCTGGGACAAAAATTCAAGATCGATAAAATTCTGCCCGAGCAAGGCAGTAAGGAAGACATCACCATCGCCCTGCACCTCTCGGACGTGCAAACGATCCTCAACAAACCAGAGCGTATCAACCAGATCATGGCCCTGGGATGCCGCTGTGCCGGCGCCGAGTTGGCCAATATTCGTAAACAACTGGCCGCGGTCCTACCCGAAACACGCATCACCGAATTCCGCACCCGCGCCATCGCCCGCGCCGAGCAACGCGATCTGGTAGAGCAGAAGCAGAAGCAGATCCTTGCCGACTTGTCCGATTCTCGCGCTGCCGTGCAAGGTACCCTGGAATCGCTGGCCTCGGTCATCACGCCCATCGTGGTCATCGCCTGTGCGATCTGGGTGGGGTTGCTCACCTTGTCGAACGTGCACCAGCGCCGCGCCGAGGTAGGCCTGCTGCGCGCGCTGGGGAAACAATCGCCGCAAATCGCCACTCTGTTCCTGGCCAAATCATTATTG
>JAFGTN010000731.1 GCA_016934075.1 Pirellulales bacterium | reverse complement strand
TACGGCCATGAAGCCGTCCGATTTGGCTACTGTGCTGTCGAATTCGTTTCGCCGTAAGGTTACTGAAGAGCAAGTACTAGAGATCGCCAAGGCGGGGAATCTCTTGGCCGCCGATGACACAATCAACGTGATCTTGTTGTGTCTCCAAAAAGAATGTGACTAGCACACAAAAGTATAAAGGGCACAATAGCCAACTATTTGCGGCATTCTACTTCTGGGGCGATAGCAGCCGCGATTACAAGCCGCAATACCCACAGCCAAAATGTCGTGCCCCTGCGACAAATTGTCGCGCACATCCATCACGAACGACGCTACGGCACGGGCTTGGCTACCAGTCGTTACGGCATTAGATTTGCATACATGTATTTGCTGTTGCTATTTATCGGTCTTTGGGCGATTCCCGCCCATCCGAGTTCTGCTGTGTTTAGCGAAAAGTGGAGAAATCTCAAAAGGAGACCATCAAGCCATGTCTAGAAATGATGATTATGATAGAAAAATTCACAAAGACTTGGCCCGTGAACTGCACGCGGAGCTTGATAAACGCGATGGCAATAAAGGCGAAGAGATGGATTTTGAGTTGCATGGTTTGTTAGACGGGATTTTGCATGACGCGGTGCGTGAACGGACAAGCGATATTCACATCGATCCACGCAGCGATGGCATGCGCGTGCGGTTCAGGATCGATGGCGCTGTAATCGATGTGGTGCATTTGTCCCACAAAGAAGGCAACCTGCTAATTAATCAGTTTAAAACCACGGGTGATCTAAATCCGATTCCTTCTTTCAGGGCCGAGGAAACTCGCTGGAATTATCAAGCAGACGGTCACGAGTTCGATGTAAGGGTGTCGTCCGTCAATTGTTTGGGTGGCGAAAAACTTGTGGCGCGGTTGCTGAGTCCCGTACATGTGGATCATGCCATCGATCAACTCGGCGTTTGCGAACAACACCAAAGAGAGATCGAATGGTGGCTGGAAAACTTAAACGGCATGTTCCTCGTTACCGGTCCAGTGGGCAATGGCAAAACAACGACGCTATACGCTTTGTTGCGGTGCATGCGAAAACTCGATAAAAGCATTGTGTCAATCGAAAATCCGATCGAGTATCAACTCGACGGCGTCTCTCAGTTGGAAATCGACGAAGAGCGGGGAGTAAAGTCTTTCAATGAAGGCGTGAAAGCAATGTTGCGACTCGACCCCGATTGTTTGCTGTTGGGTGAAATTCGCGATGCCGATTCCGCGCAAGCCGCCATGAATGCAGCTGCTAGCGGGCATATTCTCTTAAGTACACTGCACAGCCGTGACGCAGTCGGCGCTATTACGAGCTTGCGCAACTGGGGTATTGAGGATCAGGACATCGCAGCCATGTTGGCGGTGGTCGTCAATCAGCGCCTGGTGCGGAAATTGTGCACGGAATGTCGAATCTCTGAGCCGATTACCGAGAAAGAAGCGCTCAAGCTTCAATCGTTGGGTATTTCTGTTCCCGAGAAAGTTCACCACGCCGTCGGTTGCGCGAGTTGCGGCAACATTGGATATGAAGACCGCACCGGCCTGTTTGAGATTTGGCGTCTCGGTGAGGAGGACTATGAGCTTCTGCTGAAACACACCGATGAACGCAAGCTGCGACGCAACCTGGGTAGACGCGGACACGCTTTTTTGGGCGCCGATGTCTTCGACAAAGTTTCCAGGGGGATCACCAGCGTGGAAGAGATGCCCGTTATGGTCAGCTTGGGAATGGGGTCAAGCGATGAATTTAAATCGTGACTTAAAGAATTATGCGAACCCAGACCGTTGGGCCTGCTACTCGATCGCAGTTAACGTGGGACTCATCGGCCTTGATTCACTTGTGGCCGTGGCGTCAGGTAGCCTGGCAGTTGGCGCAGAGGTAGTGCACAACGGCGTCGACCTGCTTTCGGCCATCGGCGTTCTGGTGGGAATAAAACTGGCGGTGCATAAGTCGAAGCGTTTTCCGTATGGTCTGTATAAGCTGGAGAACATGATTGCCGTGGTCATCGCAATGTTGATATTTTTGACAGCCTACGGAATTGCTCATCAGGCCATTTTCGGCAATCACAGCGAGACAACCCCAAGTTGGTGGATGTTCGCCGCACTGACTGTGGCCACAGCGGTGCCGGCGATATTCAGTTACTTTGAATTGAAGGTTGGCCGCGCGGCCAAATCACCGGCCCTGATTGCCGATGCCAAAGAATACCAGGTACACGTCTTGACTACTGGCGTAGCGCTGGCCGCGCTGACGGGTGAATATTTCCGCTTGCAGGTGGACCGCTTTGCCGCCTTATTGATCGTGATCCCCGTGTTAAAGACCGGATGGGAACTATTGTACGAGGGCACTCGCGTGCTTTTGGATGCCTCGCTTGATCAGAAAACATTGAATGCGATTCGCGACGTGGTCGTTTCTGAGCCCATGGTAGTCGAAGTGGGCGCTGTCACCGGGCGCAACGCGGGACGGTTCCGCTTCGTGGAGATCACCGCTGTGCTACGCGGAAATAATCTTGAGAAAGCGGACCAAGCGGCGCATCGCATGGAAAAACGGATTCGAGGCAGACTGCCAAACGTGGAACGCGTGCAGATCCATGTCGATCCTAATCAGTCCGATCGGCTACACTGCGCGGTTCCCTTGGCCGATCGCCAAGGTACCGTGGCCGGCCATTTCAGTGCAGCACCGTTCTTTGCAATAGTAACCGTGAACTCGAGCGATGGGAAACTTGAACCTGCGCGAATTATGGAAAATCCTCACCGTTGGGTCAAACAGGCCAAGGGAATTCGCACAGCGGAGTGGCTCGTCAAACAAAAAATAGATATAGCCGTATTACCGACGGGCATGGATGAAAAGGGGCCGCTGTATGTGTTTGGAGACGCCGCTGTGACAATCCACCGCAGTGATGCGCCAATGCTGTCCGAAGCGATCGCAGAAGTCACACCTTAGGTGGAGGCCTGTGGATAGCAACTCCCGGATAATTCCGGATAATTACTCATGGTCATGTACAAGGCAACGTGACTACTTCTGCTTGCGTTTCAAACCGATGGGCATACTGGTAAAGTGCATCACGTAGCCGCAGTTCTCACACACAATTTGGACAAGCGGGAAGGTGGGCCCCCCAGCTTTGTTCCACCACCACCTGGCGCCGAGGGAGGCGCAATAATATCCCCAACTTTCCATTTCTCTCTGCCACAAGCGGGGCAATCAGGGCGCACACCTTTGGAACGTAGCCATTCGAACAACTGCTCTTGTTGTGTTTCATCAATCGGCATACTGTTTCTCCTTTGTCGTGAGTGACTCAAGTATCGAAAGCAACCTCGATCTTGCCATCCTGATTGAGGATGGCTTGCAGTTCCATAGCGGTTAGCGGTGTTTCCACCTTCGGAGTGGCAATGAAAGAAAAAATCGCGGGCTCTTGTAGTTCCGGTTCGCGTACCGGATCGGTACAGTTCATTCCTGATGCGTGCAGCTTTTCGCGAACGTAGTCGGCAGAATCCTTGCCCGCAACGAAAACTTTCCACGACATGGGACGAATTCTTGCGACCATTGCGTTGTTTGTTACCATGATTGTAAGCCTTTAGTGTAAATAATTGCGAGAGAGCCGTTCTCTGTTTCAACTTTTATTCAGACAGATAGTGTCAATTCGTCGTGAACTTCCACTACACCAGTCGTTTGATCGGCTGTATTTAAAACTACTCGAAGTGCCGACCAGCTAGGCACTGTTCCGCTAAGTGTAACCACGCCGTTTGACACTCTTATGTCGATAAGCTCGGCATCGACTAGAGAGTTACGTTTTAAGGCATTGATAATTTGGTTAGTAATTGTGTCATCGGTGATTTTGCGTGGCGGCGCAATTTTTAAGTTGTTTTCTACTCCGACAACACCTGCCACATTAGCAACCGTACTCTCGATCAGGTCTTTCTTCCAAAGGCCATCAACCGTTCCCTCCAGCAAAACAACCCCTTCGTTTACGTTAATCGTGATGTCTGAAGTGTCAATGTCAGTATTCAACCGAATGATGTTGTCGACTTTGTCGCTCAACTCTTTGTCACTGAACACATATGGCGGGGGCCATCGTACAATCAATTGATCTTCAACACGGAAAACTCCCGGAATGAATTGAGTGTCCTCGATGGCGGCAATTCGCGACCTGTGACTAGGCACCTCACCACGCAGCACAACCGTGCTGTCGTGAACCTCCACGCTAACTTCTGCTGCATTCACACGGTCATCCCACACTAAATGGTCGACCACATCTCTTTTGATTTCTTCTTCCACTCGAGGCATCATTATCCTCCCGGTCTAATTGAAGACCAACCAGAATCTTTTCTCTAAACATTTCACGCAGTATCGATTAGAATCAGCCCTCTCACGCCCAAGCAAGTCTGCGCAGGAAATCCAATAATATAAAGGCGTGCAAATAATGTGCCGGAGAGTAATGGCGACTACCCGATAGACGCAAGTCGCATTATTTAATACCCATGACCGTCGGCCCTGTCGGCCGAAAACAATGTTTGCTAGAGTGCCGCTGCCGCCGCAACTCGTGAAAACTGCGTCAATATGTCAGGGGTGGGCTGACAAATTGGCCAGAGCCTATATTTTCCAGATGTCAAAAGGTTGAGGACGAGGATGGTCGATTTCCATCCGTCTCTGTGTTCTCGGCATGAGGCTGTGAGGAAGTTTACGCGTTCGCGGCCGGCCGCATTATGATCTCGCGTGTGGGATAGGCAAAAGATATTCCCTCTTGCTCGAAGGCCGCTAACAGACGTAAATTGATTTCCTGCTGAATGTCCATATACAAGTTGTAGTCGGGGTCCAAAACGTAGTAGACAATCTCAAAATCCAGCGAGAAGTCTCCATATGCTTTAAAATGCGCGCGGTCGAAACGTGTCTGTTCGATTTCTTCAATGATTGTACGCACCTGTTGTGGAATCCAACCTAGTTTATCCCCAGGCGTTTCATAAACGACTCCGAAGGTAAACACAACGCGGCGTTCATACATCCGCTTGTAATTACGCACTCGGCTTCCAAGCAGATCGGCGTTGGAAAAGATGATCTGTTCTCCGCTAAGAGAACGAATGCGAGTTGTTTTTATGCCGATGTTCTCCACAGTTCCAAGCATGTCGTTGACGATGATGAAATCACCAATAACAAAAGGCTTATCGAGCACGATTGCAATCGAGCAGAAGATGTCACCCAAGATACTTTGCAGAGCGAATGCCACGGCCACGCCACCCACGCCCAGTCCGGCCAGAAGGGGGCCGATTTGATAGCCGAGGTTGGCAAGTATTAACAATAATGCGGCGGACCATACCGCCACTTGACCGAAAAAGCTCATCAGACCAAATGCCGAAGCGGCCGAGGGGTCTTCTTCCACGCGACGTATTTTCGTCTTTTCTATGATGCTTCTCAGAGTAGCGGTGACCCAGATGGCGGCCTGTGCCGTTACCAGGACAATCGCGATCGAATCGAGAAAGCCTCGCAATATGATCGACAACGGCAATGCTCTCAGGGCAAGATACACACCGACCAGAACGACGAAAATCGGCTTGGTTCGGCGGGCCACTATCAATACCGCATCACCAATAGGGCTTTTGGAAGCTTTGGAACGTTCGCGCAGTCGGCGCAATAAGGTGCGCCCCAGCACCACTCGTACTATCCAAGCCGCAAATAGCACTGCACAAAATATGGCTCCTGATCGGATCAACGTCCCAAGCCGAAAGGCTTGGTCGTGGATGACAAATACTTCAAGCTGCCAATATCCCATGGCCATGTTGAGAAATCTCTTCCATAATTTATCCCAGGAGTCCAGTTGCCGCTTTTCCTTGATTTCGGCGTCAAGACGCTGCAATAAACGTTCTAGGTCGAGAAGATCGGCGAGATATTCGGTCGCCTGCTTTTCCTGCGATTTGATGGCCTCCAGCCGCCGCTCGAGATGTTTTTTATCGCCCTTGGCGGGATCTTGCGAAGACAGCCGATTTTCGATGTCCAGCTTGGCTATACGCTGTGTCTGCAGTCTGCGTTCGATCTCTTCCCTGTGTTGCTGGGCCTCCTCTAGCATGCTCTCTGTCGTTTCTTGCCAGCTTGCTAATTCCTGCTCGGAGGGGGTTCCCGTAAGCGCAAAACGCCGTTCCCATAGAGTCTTTAGAATAGCGATGTATTTGATCCGCTCCTGAAGAAGCTCGACGCCTCTGCTTGAGGCTTGCGCCAGGGCTTCACTTGCTATGAGTGCCTCGGTTAAACGCCGGACTTCGTCATCGCCGGTTGCTTGCTCGAGCGCTTGTCGGGCGTTTGTCACTTGTGTTTGATTGGCCTGGTCAGCACTGTTGGCTATTTTCAGTTTGTCTTCGAGTTTACCGCGTTGGGCATCCAGTTCGGCTAGATGTTTTTCCAGGTCGTTGCGATCGAACGAGACCTGTTTTTCCACTAGAGCGATTTTTTCTTCGAGCAGTTTGATTTTCAGTTGGTTGAAGCGAGTTTCGAGTTTGGAGAATTCAAGCTGGGACTTAGCCAGCATCGACTCGTGTTGGGCGATTTGTCGGCTAAGATGTGCAAGGGCAAGGTCCCATTGGGTTGGCTTTTTTACGTTATCGTCCGCCGGTTTTTTCAGTTGGTCGCGAACTTGGCGGCGATCTTGTTCCGCCTTCCGCAGTCGCTTATCTGCCTTGTCTTCGCTAGCCTCGGATGTGTCTAACGATAACTTATCTGCTTTCGCTTCGCGTCGCGCTGTGTCCAGCTCGTCGCGCATACTATCCAACTGCGACAATTCATAGGGGGACTCGCTTTCGAGTCCATTTCTTTGGAGACTCTGAATCTGCTTTTCGCAGTCCGCAATCTTTTGCCTAATCTCATGCAATCGCTTTTGTGAAGTTATACGTTGCTTGATGGTATCGGCCAGATTTTCCAGCAGCGAGACCTGCTTGCGCAACTCGTCCTGACTGACGCCCAACTGCCGGGCACGCTCGGCATTGACATCATTGCTTGCATTCTGGGATTGCTTCTCCACCGCCTGCAACTCGGCTTGGAGTTGTTCCTTGGTCGTTGCCTTTTGTGGTTCCGCTGAAGACGCTTTCTCGTCCAGCGGTGCGACAGTCAGTAATATGCCGGTTAACAAAGAAACAATGAGCATAATGATGCGCATGCAAATCCGTCCTATAAGTATGCGATGGTTTGAGGAATCAATTGAGTCGGCGATCTTTCCGAAAAACGCAATCCTAATACAAATGGTATTAATAGCATACTCGTTTTTCCATTTCCAGGCAAATCTAATGCCTTTTGATAGAAAACTCGCTAACTCCTTTCGAATCTTGTTTTTCTTCGATGCTGACGCCATAACCACCCATAAGCACACGACAACTTGACGATATTATCGCGGAGAAAGACAAACTTGCACCCTGGTGTTCAGCATCCAGGATGAAGTCTGGTTTTGCCGATACAAGAATAAGTTTCATGCCGGCAAATCCAGCAGCGCTACGCGAGTTCAAGCTGGAACCTGGCGGGGATGTTGCAGTAGAGCAGTTAACCGCCGGCATGAAGTCCTGCGCGTGGACGGCAGCCCACGCCCCATGGAGGAATCGCCGCCGTTGCTAGCCTTGAAAGGCGAGGTGACAATAAACCAGGATGAACTCAATCAATCTTTGTTTGGCTTTGTTCGGTCGCCGCAAGGATACCTTCGCTGATCCACTGCCTCGCCCGGTCCAGTTCGTGATGTCCGAAATAGCGGACTTTCGCGGTGGTGAAAGGCTTGCAGAAGAAACTCATTCCTTCCTGCCAAGCCTTGTCACCTACCATGGCAATTCGCTCAATGTCGGCCCAGTGCTTGAAGTCGAGTTTGAGGTCTTCCCAAAGCGCGGCGGCTTCCCAACCGTGAAAATCATTCATCTCGAAAAGTATTCGGATTTTGCCGTGATCGATGATCGACTTCTCAAACTCGGGCACAAACAGCGCGTAATCCTCCTTGGTAAGCTTGCCACTCACTCTAACGTTCAGCACTTTGCCGTCGTTTTCTTTATACAGTTCGACACTCATCGTCGTACTCCTTTATTGTTTAGATTTATCGGGCGTCTTTTTCGAATCCTCAGTCTCAACAGCCATAGCCTTTTCAAAGGCCGCAGATGCTTCCTCGTGGGCAGCCTTCAGATTGGCCAGGGCCTTTTGCAGATTATCCTGGGCCTGCGACCAAGCGTCGCCGCTTGCGTCGCGCAGTTGGGCTAGGCGGTCTTCCGCATCCTGCAGACTTTTATCCAGTTTTTCAACAGCTTCTTTCGACTGCTGTTGTGCGGAGTCTTTCATTTTGCCCAGTTTTTCCTTAAGTTCGGCGACTTTCTTCTTGGCTTCGTCGAGACTCTTCTGCGAGTTTTGCAGGGCCTGTTGGGTTTTCTGCTGGGAAAACTCCGCAACGGCCTCCTTCGCCTCGCTCACCTCTTGTCGTACATCTTTTGCCGACGTGCCGGAACCTTCCGTCTCCGCCTTGCCCTCCGTCGCGGTCACATCCTTCTGTTGCGGCTTTGTTTTTTGTGAATCAGGTGATTTATTTCCCGAACATCCGGCCAGAAGAACCGTAAGTCCTAAGCAAAACGCCACAACCATATATCTCATAACACACCTCCGTAAGTCGGATGCTTTGGCATCCACTAGGGCCAAACCTGTTATCAACAATCGGCCGCACCAATCGAGCGTTCTAGAGGCTCGCGGTGGTACCCACATAACCATACTGCATATTTCATGCCAATGCAGATATATGTTTGGGCGGCATGGACTTTGCTTATTCACAAGATGTGCTAAATGGTCGGGGATGTTTTATTACACAAATGTATGAATGAGCAATGCAAACACACGATAAAAAACAGTGCAAATCTTGCAAAGAAAGATGGCTCCTACCACCCGCGACAGGATGTCGGCTTGGAGTGTCATCCTGCCGCAGTCCACCGTCGAGCATGAAAGTTGAGCTGGACCACATAGATATTGCCGTTGTCTTCCTGGCAATTGGCAAAAGCTTATCGAACTAACGTATGAGAATTATGAAGGAGTTTAACAATGAAGATCTGGAAAAGTTATTTAAGCATAGCGCAAATATGCGCTCTTTGCCTGTTTGCCGGGGGTACTGCTTACGCGGTTCCCAACGACTTGGCCGACAGTGATATAACACTGGCCGTGGAAATCGAACTGATCAGAGAAGATGCAGCGCCGTCACACAAGATAGATGTGTCGACCAAAAAGGGAATCGTCACATTATCCGGAACAGTGGATAGCTACTACGCCAAACTTGCGGCGGAAGATACCGCCGAGTCGGTCAAAGGAGTAACTTCCGTTGTTAATAATATTCGAGTCTGGCCGGAGAAACGCCTTGATTCTACGATTAGGGGAGACGTAGTTATGGCCCTGGCGGTTGATCCTGTTACGGATTCCTATGAAATTGGTGTGGATGTAGAGGATGGGGTAGTGACACTCACCGGCAAGGTCGATTCTTATACAGAAAAAACAGTTGCTGTGGACATAGTCAAAGGTATAAGAGGTGTTGTTGATATCAAGAACAAGCTGGTATACGACATTCTAAAAGATCGCAGTGATGCTGACATAAAGGCAGATATCGAGTATCGCCTCAAGTCGGACGCTTCGATCGATTCCGGCCGGTTTGTCGTGAAAGTCAAAAACGGCAAAGTCACTCTTAGTGGCAGTGCCGGTAGCGCCGCCGAGAAGAGTGAAGTAGAAACCGAAACACGGATGGTTCCAGGTGTTACGTCTGTCGTCAACAAGATTGATATCAAGTGGTGGATGGATAGCAGCCCGTCCGATTGGGATAAAGGATGGACCGATGCAGATATGCAGAAGTCGATCAAGAGCGATCTGCTGGCAAATCCACGTGTTAATCAGTTTAAAGTAATCGTCAAGGTCGATGATGGTGTTGCTACACTAACGGGAAAAGTCGACAACCTGCAAGCCAAACGAGCTGCCGAAGAAGAGGCCCTGGAGGTACTCGGCGTATGGCGTGTAAAAAACTACTTGCATGTGCGTCCGCCTCTCAATCGCGCGGACGCGATAATTGCAATTGATATACGTGATGCCCTGCGTCGAAATACTTATGTTGACCGTTACGACATAGCAGTTAGAGTGTTTAACGGCATAGTTTATCTTACTGGAGAAGTCGACTCTTGGTTCATCAAGAAGCAAGCTTTGAAATCCGCTTCCGGAGTACAGGGAGTTATAGATGTTAAGAATAATCTCGATGTTGACTACAGGTATCCCCTAAAAACGGACAAGGAAATCAAAGATGATATCCAAAGCCAGTTATGGTGGAGTCCGTTCGTAGATAGTGATGACATTTCAGTCGTGGTACAATCTGGCGTAGCAACACTACTGGGCACAGTGGAAGACTGGGGTGAACTCCAAGACGCTATAAAAAATGCCCGCGAAGGAGGCGCGACTTCGGTTATCAATAAACTGAAGATCAAAAATGGTGGCGGTTCAGACTAGGCCGGCACCCCCTCACATAGCACAGCAATCGCGATAAGTGCAAGGTCGGAAAAGGAGCCGAAATACGGCGCCTTTTCCGACCTGCTTTTTTGCAATTTTTTATCCTTGGTACTGTTGCGCCACGAAGTCCCAGTTGATGATTTTCCAAAAGGACTGGATGTATTCAGGACGGGCATTGCGATAGTCTATGTAGTAGGCGTGCTCCCAGACATCGCAGGTCAACAACGGTGTCTGTGCGTGACGGAGTGGCGTGTCGGCGTTTTTCGTTTGCTGGATGCTCATATTGCCTTCGGCATCCTTGACCAGCCAGGTCCAGCCGGACCCGAACAGGGAACTAGCCACTTCAGTGAATTGCTGCTTGAACTGGTCGAATGATCCGAACTGCTGAACTATTACGGCAGCCAGCGGACCATCCGGCTCGCCACCGCCATTGGGCGATAGGCATTTCCAGTAGAAGGCATGATTCCAGGCTTGTGCGGCATTGTTGAATAGTGTGTTGGAAGCCTTTTGGATGATCTCTTCTAGCGGCCGAAGTTCCAATTCGGTTCCTAACAGTAGCTCGTTAAGGTTTGACACATACTTGGCATGGTGCTTGCCATGGTGGTAACGTAGCGTCTCGGCGGAAATGTGCGGCTCTAGCGCAGATTCCGCGTAAGGTAATTCCGGTACTTCATGTTTCATGATTCGTTTCTCCTCTTCAGGTAATTCGTGGATTTTAAGCTACGTTTACTTTTGGCTGGCTGTGGTACTTTACTAAAATCTTTAAACGATGGTAGTAAAAAATATTCACGCCTATCAGGGCATGACAAACTGCTGGCCTTCTGGACGTACGGTAAGAACCGGGCAGGCCGCTTTGCGCACCACTTTCTCCGCTGTACTGCCCAGCAGGACTTGAACCAAGCCACTGCGGCCATGTGTTCCCATCACAATCAAATTGATATTCTGTTCACGCGCATAGCGCACGATTTCCACAAATGGGCTACCCATGGCCACGTTACGCACGACACTTTTTGCATCCTTGAAAGCCGGATCATCCCAGTCTTCCAGAACCTTTTTTGCGTCTTCTTCAGGCTGCAGCACCGCTGCCGGAACAGGCCCTGCGTATACAGGTGGCGGCGCGGAAGAAACAACGTGAAGCAAGTGAATTTCGGCGTCGAATCTTCTGGCCAATTCGCTGGCGTAAGACCGTGCCTGTTCGGAACACTCGCTGAAATCGGTGGGTAGCAAAATTTTTTCGATTTTAATCATGGTATACTCCTTTGCTGCTTTCTGATGGGTTAACAATTGTCATAACATTGGCGGTTTGCGAGAAACCCCCATGTAAAGACGAACTAACCGGGACTGAGGCTCACGCACCCTTTCGGTTCTAATACGCGAAAGGTGAATGACTCGCTCAGGTATAGCTCGACCTTGTTTCGGCCATGGCCGACATATCCTATGGAGAAATCCTGTCCAATCGTCAATTCAAAGTTGCCCTTTGCTTTCGAGATCAGCACTCCGCCTTTAATGGCTGGAGACATCTGTAAGTCGCATTGCATAAGCTCGCTGATAATTCGCTGCGGGGGATAACCGCCCGAGCCGCTTTGCATCAATCCGGCCCATGCTTCCGAGCCTAAAACCAGAACGAAGGGTCCTTCTATGCCGGCCAATCTCATCGACTCTAGTGCCTGGGCCACAACCGCGGGGAAATCTTGCGTATTCTTCGGCAAGCTAATTGGTTGATGGGCTTTTTGCTGCAGGATGCCCTCGACTCGGGCCGGCTCGAATCCATTGTAGATAGCCGATTCTTCGAACAGCGCGACGCGCCGTGCCGCATCTTCCAAGGCAGCCAAGTCTGCGTCCTTAGCGCCGCGGGCGATACTGTCGAGTTCCATTTGATCGAGTTGAAAGGTGACTCGGGTTTCCAGCAGCGGCAGAACCAGGCGGGTTCCCCAAGGCACGTCAGCAGAGCCAGATTCTTCCGAGACTT
>JAFGTN010000730.1 GCA_016934075.1 Pirellulales bacterium | reverse complement strand
CCACTTATCGGTCCGCGGAACGTTGTGCTGCTCGAAGTGCTGCAGCGATACCGTCAAGAGTTGCGTGTTACTCAAAGCATAATCGAATCTTATGTCGCCGCCGTATTGGTCGTAATTGGTAAACGGTTGACGGCCCAGATCGCCGCCGCGGTCGAGGTTTTGGGCATCGAAATAGCTGGCGCCGCCGAAGACACCGAAATTGTTGAGGCTGCCTTCGATGCTCATGCGGGTATATGGACCTGAGTCGGACGTGCGGAAACGTTCTATAAACTGGCCGCCGTGATAGTTGAAGTTGGTGTCGGCGCCGCGGGTAACGACGTTGATCACGCCGCCTATGGCGTCGGCGCCCCAAAGCACCGATTGCGGCCCCCGCACGATCTCGATACGTTCGATCATGCCGGGGTCGATGGTTGCGAAATACTGGTTGGGCCCGAAACGGAACGTCGAGTTGTTCATGCGGATGCCGTCGACGAGGATCAGCGTCTGCGGCCCGGTCAGACCGCGGATGAAGGGCGACACCTGCCCGGCCCCAGTGCGTTGCATGAGAATGCCCACCTCGCCTTCGACGGCTTCGATCATGTCTCGCGGTTGCCGCTCGCGGAGGTCCTCGGGCCGGATGATGGTCGTTAGCGGCGCATCATCGAATATTGAAGTCCGCGAACGTGTGATCGAATTGAGACTATCGAACTGTAACTGCTTGAGGTTGGGATAGCTGACCGGCAGATCGTACGGTCCCGTTGGACTGGGCGTAGACACGATATCCGTAGCGGACTCCTCGACGACCGATTCCCGCTCCGGCCGCACCAGCACCTCCGGCAGCGTCGGCTCTTCAGCGTCGTTTTGCGCACGAGCAAAACCGTCTTGCCAGAGAACTATGCAAACGCCCAGCAGGCAGATCGCAATAAGTTCTCGAAATTGTAAACAAACCATGGTTAGACCCGACTCTCCGGCGACGAAGTGGCATCAGTCCGAAACCGGACTGATTGCACAAATCCGTTTCGGTGTTGACATACATACTTATGATCGGATTGTATCGAGTCTAGCGATTAGAGCGGCGGAGTTTGCCGGAAAAGACCGCGTAGATTACCAAAATCACGAGCCGTAAACCTTGTATGCCGGGTCGCGACCCGGCAATAGAGCTTAGGCATGATTTGTAGCCGGATTCGCAAAAAGTCGGCCCTGATCAAATTTCACCGCTAATAATCCGAATTCTTGCGGATCCGGCTACCATTTGGCAAAAGTCTTACGAAGAATTTTTCTGTTGGCTATTGAGATATTTCGCCTTCCCTCATTTCTTCTCTGCCACCCACAACTGCAGATCGTCGTTGTTGCACGGCCAGTCCTCAACTTGTGACGCGTCGCGAAAACCGGCGTTTTCGAGTAACTCGACGAGTTCATCATCCGTCCAGACTTTGGTCGTGCTGCGGTATGTGTTTGTTTGGCTGCCGTCCACTTCGATGACATTGAAGGTCTGCACGGCCACGCGCTGATCGTCCAGCCATTGCGATTCCGTGCGGCAGCTATGCAGGCGGTCGGAAAAAAGTCCCGATTCGTACTGTCGAACAGATGCGTCGCTACGACCCATGCGCTCGACGGCATCGGCGGTCTGAATTTCGGCGATCAGACGTCCATGCGGCGCAAGACTAGCTTGGGCCTTACGAAGAATGCCCAAGGCTTCTGCCGGTGAGAAGACGTTCAATTCGCCGTAGATCATCATTACAAGATCGTAAGGCCCCGCAAACTCCGTGTGGCGAAGATCTCCCAAGCAGAAATCGCAAGGTGAATCCTCCGGGCATTGTTCCTGGGCATATTCGATCGACGCGGGGCCGAAATCTATCCCACAACAATAATGGCCCAGCTCACCCAAGCGATGCAGATAGAATCCCGGTCCGCAACCCAAGTCCAGGATCCGCGAGGCTTCCCCCCAAAGCAATCCCTGGTGGATCCATACCACTTGCCGATCGATCCATTCGACGCGCCGACTGGCCAGATCATGATCTTGCGACAAATGCTCGTTCAACATCCGCCGGCTGAAATCGGGATCGTGCCAGGGAATTTTATAGTCGCCGTCCCAGATGGTGTCGTCTGTTTTATCCATCTCGTCTGTTTCCATAAGAGCTAAAGAAAATGGAATCGTATCGCCATTATATCACAAAATATCGAAAGGCCAAAATTCGAGAAGTTGAGCGATTGGGCAGGTAGGTTGGGAACGCTAGGTTTTATCAGAAAACTAAGCGCCAGCCACCCTCATGGCAGTTTTCCGAGAAAGCCTATTTCCTACTTAGCGCCTTGGCGTCTTGGCGTGAGACCCTGAAATGATTCAAAATCCCACGCAAAGACGCTAAGACGCAAAGAAAGAATTTGAGAAAAGATATACTTCGCAACCGAACTTGCCAGGCATATTCTCACTTATTACTCTGTTCGGCCTTGGTGGGTAAATGCGACAGCTTCCTGGATCCCACCAAGGCTATCCAAAACTTCACGGGCCTCTGGGTAGTCCGGTGTTAGTGATAATGCCTTTTCAAGGGCCTCAGCTGCCTCCGAATACTTCCCCTGCGCCCTTAGGACGTAACCCAAGTTCAGGTATGCTTCATCTTTGTTATAATCAAGTTCAATCGCGTGCAAGTAGCATTGGGCCGCCTCTTCAAATTGTTCCATCCGGGCAAAATTCACTCCTCGAAAGATCCAAAGCCAGCCCCTTTCTGGATCTACATTACATTCTGCTGCCATTGCGTACCAATGTTCAGCTTCTTCCTGCCTACCACTATCTTCACAAGTTATGCCGAGAAGGATATGCACGTCAGGTAGTCTGTCCGCGGGAGCTAGGTCTAACGCGTTTTTGAGCGCAACAAGGGCTTCTGAATTTCTTCCGATTATTCGAAGTGAGTCACCGTAAATGAACCACGCGTAACCATCTTCGGTTTGCTGTGTTAAATAGGGGGATAGCAACTCGACCACTACTGGTTTTAATCCGGCGTGAAAAGCTTCTTTGGCGAGTTGTTTCAATTTTTGCAGGTACTTACTGTTAACCATGGCATGCTTCCTGTTGAGGATTACATGTTAGCGTGTAGGCCGGGTCGTGACAAGCCGACAAAAAATATCGCAAATAACGGATCGCGATCCGCTATTGCCCTGTCACATAGTTCCTTTCTTAGCGTCTTGGCGTCTTTGCGTGAGATCATGAAGCGATAAAAATCTCACGCAAAGGCGTGAAGGCGCAAAGAAAGAAAACGAGAAAAATTTACCTCGAATCCGAACTTGCCAAGATTATTCTCACTTATTCCGAACCTACAGAACAAATGTGGGCAATTCTCCCTCCCAATTCCCGAACACTCTCAGATAATCTATCAAGGCTACCAACAAGTTGAGATTTTCACCTCCATGTCGCATAATCGCCCAACACTTCATCCCGGTCATACCGCTTCGCTCCATCGATGGTGAGGAACTTTTCGATTTCTTCGAACGGCACGTCGGTACTCAACTGCCAAACCGACCCATCGGCGAAAATAACGTGAAAGCGGTCGCCGATGTTGGCGGCTATTCCGCGACCATCTGCGGCGTCGATCGTCCGCGGCATTGTGCGGATGTCCAGGTCACCCGGCTCCATCCAGTGGAAACCGGAGTTGCGGGTTTCGACAATGATTATCAGATCGTTCGGAAGTTCTTCGAGCTTGTATGTCTTACCGTCTTCGAAGGCCGTGCCGGGACCGGTGATGGCAACCGTTCGAGTTTCGGACGGAGCTGTTTTGTCTACACCGGAGAAACGGCAAAAGAAACCAGGATACTTTCTTAATCGTGAATGCATCGGATCATCCCAATGCACACTTGGATCCCAGTTGACTTCAACTGCTGGCGGATACGTTGGTAAACGTTCAAAATAGGGGACAAGTTGAAAACGCCATCTGTGAATTGCTTTGCCGCTCGAATCGACCCCGTTAGCCGCAAACAATCGGAGACGAGCACTGCAGTTCGATTGCATCCCTAAAGAGAGTTTCTTAAAATTTCGGTGCTGCTGTTCGAGCTCGGTTGCTTCTTTCGCTGACCGTATCACCGGAACCAACAGTCCCAACAGCACGCAGAAGATCGTCACCCCGATCAGCAATGTCCGTAACGAGAACTGAAAAGGTGGTGGTTCGGGATTGTTCGACTCTTGTACGTTTTCCACAACTCTGCTCCGTTTTCACCATGCATTTGGGCCGACCGGAAGTTTCGTACTTTCGTGTTTTCGTGATTCCTTACAGATTGGTTATACTTCTTGAAAACGCTTCAACAACAAAAGTCGCGTCAACAGCCAAGGGCGGCGGTGGTTTATCACTCGTCACCACTTACTCGCTTGGTGGTACCGGTACTATCGGCATTTCCAGTGTGAAGCGTGTGCCCTGGCCCGAAAGGTCTTCGACTTCTATCCGGCCGCCGTGTTCGGTGAGGATTTTTTGGCTAACCGGCAGGCCCAGACCCGTGCCGCGGGAACCTTTTGAGGAAACGAAGGGGCTGAAGAGATTTTCTTTGACTTCCTCGGGTATGCCCGACCCGTTGTCTTCGATGGCGATCCACACGTGGGCCGCATCGTCGGATTTTCCGCTACTTACATAAACCTCACCGCGGCCTTCGTTTTCGTGGGCCGCGTCCAGGGCGTTGGTAACCACGTTGAGGACCTCGCGGCTGATACCCTCGGCGTCGAATACCATTTGTTCGAGGCCGGCGTCCGGCTGCCAATGCAGTTCCACGTCGAGTTCTTCGGCGCGCGAGTTCATCAATTCGATGACATCGCTGACCACCTCGTTCAAGTCGGCCGGCGCCCGATCGGGCTCGCGTTCCTTGCTGAAGGTGAGCATGTCCATCACCAGGGCCGAGATCTTGTTCTGGTTCTTCTCGACGATCTTCCAACCCTTCTGCGTGACCGAGGGATCTTCTTTTTCCAATCCCATCTCGATCAGATAGCTGCCGCCGCGGATGCCTTGCAGGATGTTTTTGATGTGGTGCGAGAGCGAGGCGATGGTCTGCCCCATAGCGGCCAGCCGTTCGGCCTGCACCATGGCCGAATAGTATCGCGTGTCTTCCACGGCCAATGCCGCCTGGTGGGCGATGGCGATCATCAGCTTGAGGTGGTCTTCCTTGAACTTTGTTGCCCTGCCCGTGCGCACCGCCTCTTCGGCCGGTGTCGAGGTGTCGATATAGATAACACCCACCACGTCGTATCGACCCTGCATTGGTACGCAAATCGCCTCGCGGATGCCGGCCTTGAAAATACTTGCCGCCGGGGTCCAACGCTCGTCCTCGCGGGCGTCGCTGGTCAACACGCCTTCGTTCCGCTCGGTAACATAGTCGAGGATTGTCTTGCTGATTGTGATTTTCTCACCTTCGACATTCTTTTGCCGCGAGCGGCGGACCTTGGGCACGAGCTCGTCGGTATCGGCGTCGATGAGCATGATGCAACCGCGATCGGCTTCGACCCATTCGAATATCAACTCCATGATCCGCTGCAGGAGCTGGTCGATATCGAGCGTATGACTCACGGCCAGAGCCGTGCGATACATTACCTGCAAGTTGCTTCGCGCGCGGGCCAGCCAGGAACCGGCCGAGGCGTCGTCGGCGCCCATGTCGAACGCGCGGCTTCCGTCTTCTTGCGTGATCGAGTGAATGATCCGCGACTGGTCGCCGCTATGCTGCGGCAAGGCGATATCGATCACATGGGCCAGATCCTCGCTCGAACCACCGGCCGGACCCGTGTAGAGCATCAACGT
>JAFGTN010000729.1 GCA_016934075.1 Pirellulales bacterium | reverse complement strand
GGGCAAGACGGCCGCGTGATAGATGGTGTATTCCTCGCCGGTCGAGGCGTTGTTGTACGCGCCCATCTCGTCGAACTCGCGGTTCACGTCGTCGACCGTGCGGGTGGGCGTGCCCTTGAAGGCCATGTGTTCGAGAAAATGACTCACGCCGGCCGTTTCATCGCTCTCGTCGCGCGAGCCGGCCTTGACAAAGAACCCCAAGGCAGTCGAATAGGCGGCCTCATTACATTCGGCCACGATCTCCAGGCCGTTTTCCAGCATATGACTACGAAATTCCAAGCGGGACCTCCAACTTTTTCGGGCCCAAGGTTACGACCGTAAAATCCTTGGGCGGATGCTTGCTCAGATAGGCGTTAATGCTTTCACAACTCAATTCGTCCACCAGACGGCCAACCTCGTCGAGCGACCGCGCCCGGCCCAGATGGTACCAGTCGCGGGCGATACTCGAACTGCGGGCCGAACTGGATTCCTGTTGCATAATTACTGCACTTTTTATTCGCGCCTTCAATCGCGAGAGTTCATCGTCGTGGACACCGTCGGCCAATCGTACAAGTTCTTGCAGTGTGACGTCGAGTGTCTCCTGGGCACGGTCGACGCTGGTACCCGCATAGCAGAAAACACCCCCATGGTCCCGCAACGAATGGGCCACGGCATAGACACTGTAGCACAGCCCGCGTCGTTCGCGCACTTCGGTAAACAATCGCGCGCTCATGCCCCCGCTCAAAATGCCCACTGCTCCCCATGCCTGAAAATAGTCTTCGTCTCGATAGGGCACGCTCTCGTAGGCTATACCGATCTGTGTCTGGAGCGAATCGTGCTCGATGTGATAACAGTGATCGTGCGGAGGAGTTTCCGTCATTTCGGCCACGTCGATTTGCGGCCAATCGCCAAGCTGGGCCTCGACAGTATCTTTCAATTGTTCCCAGTCGAACCGCCCGGCCACGCCCAGAATCGTACCGTTGGGACGGAAGGTTCTGGCAAAGTGACCGCAAACCTCGTCAATCGTGGTCGCCTCGATGGCCTTGCGATCACCCTGCGAGGGCCGACCCCAGGGACTGGGGTAGTGATGGCGGCGTACTTCCTGCATTACCTTCTGGGCAGGCTCATCCTCGACGGCCTGCAATTCCTGCAGCATCACCTGACGGGCAGCCTCAAACTGCTCGGCGGGCATGATAGGTCGCCGCAGAATGTCGGTGAAAATCGACAAAGCCGGCGAAAGGTTCTCACAAACCGTCACCGCACTGTAAGACACGTGCGAGTCGCTGACCGATTCGGCACGATCGACGCCCAGGTTGTCCAGGTCCAGAATCAAAGCCCGGCTATCGCGCGCGCCCGCTCCGCGGAGTGTCATTTCACAGACAAATCCGCCCAGCCCACCCCGATCCGGAGGGTCGTAACCGCATCCCGACGGCACCAGAAACGTAAAAGCCGACGAAGCCAGCCAAGGCATGGGCTCGCCAATTAAAACCAGACCGTTCGCAAATGTATGCGAGAGGATCTTCTCGTTCACAAAATCACTCGTTAGTTGAAAAATAAATAAACGCCTGCAGACAAAATTCGCCCACCAGCCACACTTATTCACTCACTTTACCACGCTTACTCATTATTCACGAAAGGAATGATGTCTAGCATGGAGTCCCCAAATCAAAAGAAGACTGCATTCTAGCGTCAGAACGAACGATCGGCAACGAGGCACTCAAATCCAACCATCCACATAATGTTGATTTCATAGACTGATTTCGCGGGGGTGGGTGTGGCATACCACTATGCACCGTCTACGAATGTTGTTATGCGATGATGACGGAAGATTGTGGCTTGATCGTTTATATCACTCGGTTGTATCACCTTTTGCAGAACCTTTTTTGGGCATTCCAGCGTTGTTGGCGATACGGACGACACCTTCACTGCGATTGTCGATCATTTGAGAACCTTTGAATAAATTATCGGTAATGATCGCCCGGGCGACATCCTTGTCCAGCGATACTTGCGCCCGGTCAAGCTGGAATTCGCATCCCCGCACCAGCACCGAACCACCGGTTGCCTGGATGGCGTGCCGCCCCTCTCGCTTGGCATCCCAAAAGCTAAAAGTACAATCTCCGAATCCCACGGTGCCACGGCCTGCAATCTTGGCGATCTGGTGGCAAGGACCCCAGTATGCACAGTTCACGAAACGGACACTCCCACGGTTAGTGTCCGTCACTTCCACCATTGTCGGATCTTCGCCCTTGAAGGCGACGAACTCGCCGTTGGATATCAGTAATCCCAAATGGGAACACTGCTCGACCAGCACGCACGTCGCACAAGCATCGGCGCCGATGCCCAGGAAGTTGCCGTTGCACATGCCCGACTTGGTCTGGACGAATTTGTAGCCCACCTTGTATCCGAAGCAGAACGTGTTTAGCACATACTGCCAATCGCTTTTCCCGAAGATGAAAGCCTCGCCGTGTTCAAGTTGCCACTGGAAGAGTTTGGGCTTCATGCTCCACCAGGGATTGAAATGCACGTTTTCGATGCGACCGATATCGTAGATGAAGTCGACCCAGATGCCGCGGCGGAGTGGTTGCCCGTGAACGTTGCGGATCAAGTGTCTTTCGTTTTGTGACGCATCTATTCCGTTGAACGGATTGAGCAGTTCCACATCCAATACGGCCGGATTTTTCCCACGCATGGCAATTGCCCAAGGGTAGGGTTTGGGCGCGTCGTCGACCTTCTGGCGAGGATAGTATATCACCACTCCCCGCAATGTGCTGTTGGTGTTGAGCGTCAGAAAAGCCGGCCCGTCTTCTTTACCCTCGCCTTCCGTTACTAGGAATGTGGTGCCGTCATCGGTCGGCTTGGGCAGCCCGCGGTCGCGAATACCGTTATGAGCGGGCACCGACTGCCAGACTCCGGACAATGTTACACCAACTGGAACATTGATGTGCCCGGCGAACAAGTAATTGCCGCGTGGGACATCGACGATCGAACCCGGCGCCTTTCCAGCCGCGTCAAGCGCGCGCTGAAAAGCGGCCGTGTCGTCATTTTTTCCGTCACCCTTGGCGCCGAACTGCCGAACGTCGAACCGCCGTCCGGGATCTTCGGCTGCCGTCACAACCACAGTCGAACACAAGGATGAAACAAGAATCAGGACTAGGAAAGCTTGGGGTTTCATTGGACCTTCCTTCAAGGGACTGATTGATAAATCGCAAACACGAAATGCGGGCAAAGGAAGAAGCAAGGGGAACTTTCTCGCATCTTCGCTTGCACATTGGAGACAAGTGGTTTGTAGTTCCGCCTTCAGGCGGTAATGCCGAGTTGAGCTAAGAAGAATGCGCCTGCCGCCTAAAGGCGGAACTACAAACGTTTAATCGCTCCACAGCAAATTGTAACACAAAGCAAATTGTATTCCAGTACAATTTGCACTCGGAGATAATGGCAAAAACAATGAACGAAAACCCGGTTCTGTGGCTTGACAGTCAACCCTCTGCGACAATAGGCTACCGCTAGTCAACAGCAAACTCCTAACCGCGTAGAGGTGAAAAATGGACACGATCTACCGAGTCAATATGAGCGATCTTTCCGTGCAAAGCGAGAAGGTCGATGGAGATCTGGCGGCCCTTGGCGGTCGCGGGCTGACGTCGACAGTGGTTGCCCGCGAGGTACCGGCACGTTGCCATCCGTTGTCGGAAGAAAACAAGCTGGTCATCGCGCCGGGCATTCTCAGCGGCACGGCGGCACCGTGTTCGGGAAGGATTTCGGCGGGAGCCAAGAGCCCCTTGACCGGAACCATCAAGGAATCCAACGCCGGCGGCCAGGGCGCCACGGCACTGGCCACGCTGGGCATCAAGGCCATTATCCTCGAGGGCAAACCTCGGGAAGACAAACTGTACCGCCTTGTGGTTAGCAGCGAGGGAGTAAAGATCGAAGAGGCCGAACAACTTCGCGGACTGGGCAACTACGACACTGTGGCCAGATTATTCGACGAATTCGGCGAGAAAGTTGTATGCCTGAGTATCGGCCAGGCGGGCGAGATGCGTGCCGCGGCCGCCAGCATCGCCGTTACCGATCCCGATGGGCGCCCCACGCGCCATTGCGGTCGAGGAGGTATGGGAGCCGTAATGGGCTCTAAGGGCGTCAAGGCGATTGTTCTCGACATAAGCGGCGGCTCGCGACCGCAACCGGCCGACAAGGACGCATTCCGCGCGGCCACGAAGAAATTCGCCCAATGCCTGGCCCGTCACCCGCTCACCAGTGAGACCTTGCCGAAATACGGCACAAATATTCTCGCGAACGTGATTAACGAAGCCGGAGGATATCCCACGCGGAATTTCGAGAAAGGCAAGTTCGAACACACCGAACAGATCAGCGGCGAACGGCAACACGACACCATCGTCGAACGTGACGGTGTGATCTCACACGGCTGTCACCGCGGTTGCACCATCAAATGCTCACGGCTCTACATGGACAAGGACGGAAATTATCTCAGTAAAGGCCCCGAATACGAAACCGTCTGGGCACACGGAGCCGATTGCGAAATCGGCGATCTGGACGCAATCGCGCAGATGGACCACATGGATGACGATTTCGGGCTCGACACGATCGAGACCGGGGCCACCATCGCGGTCGCCATGGACGCCGGCGTGATACCATTCGGCGACGCCGAGGCGGCCATCGGATTGCTGGCCGAGGTCGGCAAAGGCAGCCCCCTGGGACGGCTGGTGGCTTCGGGCGCCGAAACATTGGGCAAGGCTTTCGGCGTTGAGCGGATTCCAACAGTCAAGGGCCAGGCCATGCCGGCCTACGACCCGCGAGCCGTCAAGGGCCAGGGTGTAACCTATGCCACCTCTCCCATGGGAGCCGATCACACGGCCGGATACGCCGTCACGGCCAACGTGTTGGGTGTGGGAGGCAATGTCGACGCACTCAAGCCGGAAGGACAGGTCGCACTCAGCCGCGGGCTGCAGATCGCCACCGCCGCGATCGATTCCAGCGGGCTGTGCCTGTTTGTGGCTTTCGCATTGCTC
>JAFGTN010000728.1 GCA_016934075.1 Pirellulales bacterium | reverse complement strand
GATCCCATTGCGCCCATCCATCGACAGAGATTCCACGCCGAAAATGCAGTTGGCCTTCGCTTGATTAGGGACTAGGGCCAATTGCCGAAATATGATAATGCTAGGCGGTCAGGATTGGGGAAAGATTGCCGTTGCTTCATTGGAGTTGGTCGAGAAAGCTGCCAGACTCCAGTGATCCGAATATGAATTCAAATCGTTTCTGCAATACTAAGGAGTCAAGTCATGAGAATTCCTAGTATTTGGTCTGTGGTGCTCGGTCCGGCGCTGATAATTCTCCTCTCGTCTGTGTCGCAGGGGCAGGAGTCCCCTCAAGAAGACTTCAAGGAATTCTGTCAAGTGCTCAAGGGCCGGTTCACCGCAAAGATAACCTGGGCAATCGACTGGGAACCTTTCGCCAAGAAAGGCGACCAGACGACCGCCTACTGGGAAGCGAGACTTGCGGAAGATGACCACATGCTCATTGGAAAATGTTTAATTGGGAAGGGATCTGATACCTCGTTCATGTTTTATCACCCAGGCTCCAGACAGATCAAAACCGTGTGGGTGGATACCGACGGAGGGGCAGGCGAAAGCATGACCTTCAAGAAGGGGGACAAATGGGTCCAATTGTGGAACTACACGAAACCAGATGGACGGAAGGTCAAGATGACCTGTACCCTCACAGTCACAGACAACGGCAACACCCACACCTGGCATCGGATGGGAGAGAATGAAAAGGGGGCATTCGAGGCAACAGAGGTCTGGTACCGTGCGAGTGATAAGTAGGGGGAGGGGTTTCTATCTGGTTTGCCGGCTCTGGCTGGACAGTTGCCGAGCGTGAATTCCTAAACGCTTGGGAATGGTCAACACGACTTGTCGTTGCGCGAAGGGTGGGCAAACCTCTTCGGCCACGTGTTGGGCAATCAGCAACGGCCGTTTCTGGTGGTAGGAGGGGCAGGCTCAGCGCTGCTTGCGGGAGAAATGCGAGCGAATTCAGTCTGCAAGGTACCGGACTGCCAACCCTAAGAATAGGCGGCTCCTATAACAACACGGACTTCACGATCGTCGATGAAACCGACATGCTGAACGTTTGGCGTGTTTTCGTCTTCTCGAATAAGTACCGCCAGGCGTTCGACCAGGGCCGGTTAATCGATACCCGCGAACGGCGGCGAATCGCCGGCGAATGGACCATCACATTACCCGATCAAATCAATGAACGAACGTATCCAGATTCCATCGTACGCGCCTATAGTAATTTCGACACCTATGGTCAGACGATTGACCCCTACTTAGTCCTGGAACACCCCGAGAAGAAGGGCATCGGCGTGTACATCCCGTTCCGCGCCATGTTGCCGAATCGGCTGGATGGAATCCTGGTAACCGGGCTCGGAATCAGTGCCCATCGCGACGCCGTCCCGTTGATACGCATGCAAGCCGACATCCAAAACGGGGGGTATGCCGCCGGTGTTGCCGCCGCGATGGCCGTCGAAACGAACGTGCCGGTATGCAATATTGATATCAAGGCGTTGCAGCAGCACCTGGTTGAAATCGGCAACCTGCCGGAGACAGTTTTATCAGGACCAGGACTCGTTTCCGCTGCCAGACGCCAGAATCTCGGAGGCGGTGGAATCTCTGAAACAGTGCCGTGGTGCCTCGGTCATCGTAACATCCCCCATCGGGCCATGCCACTTTTGGAGGTGGCCTATATAAAACCAAGGTCTAACACAAACTCAACTATACCAAAGTATTGGCGGTTTTGAGCAATGGCATTGGTCTTGCGACATTGATCGCCGAGATAGAGAACATATCGGAATGGGACGAGGGTTAGAACTACCGCAGCATGGGGCAGTTTGGTGCGGCGCTTAGTCCGCTGGACAGCATGATCATCGCGATGGGTCGCACCCGTAATCCAATGGCCATTCCCGTGATCCTTGACAAACTGAAGTTGCTGAGTGCGGAAAATGAGTTCTCACACCACCGGGCGGCCGGTTTGGCTTTGGAATGGATTGGCCATGAATCGGCCGCCAGGTCGCTGGCCACCCTACTGGCCCAATCCAACATGACAAGCTATGTTCACACGACCATCGAGCTCGCCAAGAAATTGAGTGCGCTGACGGTATGAATACCGAGCAGGCGCGTAGCAATTCGCTCCGCGACTTGATCCTTGGCCCGCGCGTGGTACCGGTGGGGTGACTGCAACTTCCTGGGTAAAAAATCCTAAGAAACTGCACCCAGGACCTCCGTGGCCATCTGGCTTGTCATGCCAAAGCATTACTCGAAGAAGGAAAAAAGAAAAGAACTGCTATGACATTGTGACGATTACTTACATGCTCGCACGGAGCGCGCGTCATGATGAATAATATTCCAGGGTGCTGCTGCGGGTCTCGTCTTTAAAGAACATCGTGAGAATTATCTCCTCACCGACCGGATGTAGAGTGCCAGTACTCAAACATAGTTGGATTTCTAAGACGTTTCGTCGTCGGGGATGCCCCGCACTAACAAAGTGAAAATGAGGAGGTCCTGCACCCAAGAATTCCTGGAAATCTCTCTTTCGGAGGCACTAGGACGCTTGACACGGGTGGTACTTGCATTAAAATGTTCGCCAACTTCTTGAGAGGGCAGGTTCATCAGGTTTCTATTTTAAGTGAGAGCACCTGGAAACGAAGCCAAAGAATCTACTTGTAACAGAGAATGGGTGATCGTTTCCTGAGGACCGGCGCCTGAGCAAGATATTAACGACGGGCGAAGGTGAAAATCGACAAAGCAGGCCCGATGGGACTTCAAATCTTTTTATTGTCCCTTGTGGCCGTACAAGCTGTCCGATGGGACTTAGCCAGAAACTTGCTGCAAAATTTCTAAAAACACCCGCAACTGGTGTGATGAAAGTAATCTACTCGCAGAAGTTCTCTCGAGTTCATCTTGACATAACAACTTTGACTCGTGCTATATATGGCTCTTTCGTCGGGTGTCCACGACGTAATTACTATATTTACAACAATTTCAGTGATGCTAGTAGTCTTCTTACATAAGCCTTTTCCCATTGCATCAAGTTAGACACGCTCAAAATATCAAGTATGCGAATCGTCTCCTTTGGTTACCGAAAATCAGCAAGTGTTCTTCTCTAAATTTTTAACTGGAGGAATGAATCATGACCAAGTCATGTTCACAACGCCATCTAGCGTTTCAGCAACTCGAACCTCGTATCCTGCTAACCACTGACTTATCGGGGGCCTTTCGAAGTGCGAATATCTGTGGCGACTTATGGGGGAAGTTAGAAAATGCAATGTATGGCGGCAATGTGTATGGTGAATGGGACTCTGGAGACCAAGTGAAAGAGGAGTGGGGCGTAATCTTATCGAACTACTCCAACGTTACTGATTTGGGCACGACGGTACTCATAGAAGGGACTATGGAATATACTCCGATAGACCCCAACAATCCCCCTGAAACGGGGGTATTCCCCATGAACATCCATTTCACATTCGACATCCTTGAGGAACCGACGCCCTACACACTGGAATATTATAACCCTTACAACTCGATGATCGGGATACGTGATTATTTCGGACATTATATAGAGGGGCAGTGGACTACGGACTATCCATCACCTTGGTGGCGCCACAGGCAGGGGATATTGCCTGTTGGGTACAGCTATGAACTTACCGTGTTCGCCAATTATCCCGTAGATTTGCTTATGTACAGGCTCGAGCTCGCCAAGACGTTCGACATAGAAGTGCTTGATGCCCAGGTTGTTCCCGACGGGTCAATTGAGTTTAACCTTCAAGGAATAGGCATCCCGGATACCTGGCCAGTAGACGTCGGTCTGTACCGTTCTGCAGACCAGACGTTCGACCAAGCAACGGACGTGTTGATAAATGGCTATACGACTTCGATTCCTTCCGGCACAAGCACGCATATCTTCTCAGCACCGACGGGAAGCGACCCATCGAGGCCATACTTGCTTGTCGTTGCTGATCCGTCGAACTTGGTGACAGAATCTGACGAGACAAATAACGTAAAAGACCTGACCATACCTGATCTTGATCTTGAAGTCAGCTATTTCGACTGGTATACCGACAAGTCGGACGGTGGTGGTGTGGATCTATGGTACAGTATAACAGGCGATGATTTGCCGGCTCCTGTCCCCATCTCACTTTACTGGCTGAATGGAACGAGCTCCTCCTTAGCTTATACGACGCAATCCCAGGTCGCTCAGAACAACAATATCGAGCTGCACGTTTCGGCTGCCGAACTAGAAAACATTCCATTCGGTGACAACGGCTCAAACGATGACTTGCGGTTAAAGGCAATTTTTGACCCAGCGAACTCGGTGCCGGAGCCTAACGAGATTAATAACGCCAGAAGTTTGGGGGCCTCTCCTGCAGATATTTTGAAAGACTCGGTCGAAGCGACAGGCAAGGGAACACCAGCTATTGAAGCACTCTTCACACCAGCGCAGGGTGCTCTAACGATAGACCAAGCTGCAACAATTTGCGGAGTTGACCATTTCAACTGGTTACAGGTGCTGAAGCCCCCGACTGGGTGGACGTTCCGAGTCGGTCCTACACCATCTGATCCCGCTGCCCAACCGCCGCTCTATGATCCAATCGAAAATCCCGCATTGTTTTACTATATCGACGTCCCCAATGTTTACAGTCAGCCGTTGCTGGTAAATATTGAACATGACGCGTATCTGCCTTACCTAGACGAGCAACCAGCCGAATGGGCTCAGAGTGATGGTCTTTGTGGCGGTTACCTAGGTGATTTCACTTTTACTTTTAGAGACCAACCGCAATTAGCCCTCGGGGATCTCAGTCCGTCCCCCTATGTCTACGGCTTACTGGGGTTCGAGACTCACCTAGTTGGAATTGATTTGTTTTCCGAGGTAGTCCCGAATCCGTTATTTCGAGAGCTGACCGGATTTAGATGGACGACCGACCGTATTTACGATACTTCTTCGGGGGGCATTCAATCAATAGGGGTCCTGAAGTCGATTCCTGGTTTTGACCCACCCTTATACTCTGGAAGCATCAGCACAATTCAGTCCCACTCCCCGGTTCTAAACCCGATCGGTGATCGGATCGTGAATGAGGAGGAGGAACTTACGTTTGTCGTGACCGCCACAGACGAGGATGTGCCGGCTGAAACCCTGACGTATTCGGCCACAGGGCTGCCCGATGGCGCCGCCCTCGACCCGACGACAGGTGTGTTTAGTTGGACACCAAATGAATTGCAGGGGCCGGGCAGCTACGATGTCACTTTTGAGGTTACTGACGGGTACCGCGTCGATACTGAGACGATCATGATCACGGTTGGTGAGGTGAACGTGCCGCCCGTACTGACGCCGATTGGTGACCGGAGCGTGAATGAGCAAGAGGAATTAGCATTTGTGGTCACGGCGAGCGACCTCGACGTCCCGGTGCAAACTCTGACATTGTCTGCGACAGGATTGCCCGATGGCGCCAACTTCGATCCGGCTACAGGGGATTTTTCTTGGACGCCGAGGTTTGACCAGGCGCCAGGCACTTACGACGTCACGTTTACCGTGAGTGACGGGATTATAGGCGATTCCGAGACGATCACGATCACGGTGGACACGTCTGAGCATGTTCTTGTCCGAGAGAACAGCGTTTCCCAGTCGTTGAAGGACGCGAAGAACGCACGCAACCCCGGAGTGACGACCTCGACGATTAACATTTCCGAATCGGCAATCATTACCGACGTCAATGTCGAACTGAATCTAAGCCACACATACGACGGGCAGCTGACGGCTACGCTCTTCGCTCCCAATGGTACACCCGTAGTGCTGTTCAGTAACGTGGGTGGGTCCGGTGATAATTTCACCTCTACTGTGTTCGATGGCGACGCATCGGTGTCGATCACTTCAGGTACGGCTCCGTTTACGGGCGCATTTCTGCCAGTGGGTAACTTGGCTGATTTCAACGGCCTCAATGCATCAGGCACCTGGACGCTGGAAATCAGCGACAACGCCAAGGGAAACACAGGCACACTGATGAATTGGTCGTTAGAGATTACGGCCCGTCCAGCACCGAATACTCCGCCTGTGGCTGTGGATGATTCGGCTAACACGGCTAGGGACGAAGCTTTTACGGTTCCGGTTCTTGAGAATGATACCGATGTTGATAACGATACGCTTATCGTCACGGATGTTGGGGGCGTTACTCCGCCGCAGAACGGCACAGTGGTAAACAATGTTGACTCGGTGACTTACACGCCAAACACGGGATTCGTCGGTACTGACTCATTCTCGTATACGGTTAGTGACGGAAGGGGAGGTATCGACTCGGGCATGGTATCCATCACTGTTTCTGACGCTATCGCGATTCATGTTTACGATATCCGGTTTGAACAGCAAGGAAAGAAACCGGATACCTGGCGAGCGGTCTTCGAAATTCACGCGGACGTGGACGGTGATGATAATCCGTATAACAACACGGGTGTCGCAGGTGTTCTCATCACCGTAGAGTTTGCGGGCCAATCGTTCAGCGGTACTACTGATGCCAACGGCATTTTTACCACTGGTTGGATCAGGAAGCTTTCTAGCGGCACAGAGTATTCTGCCAACGTGTTAGCGTTCGATCTCGTGATGACGAATTACTTCTGGGACACGTTTTTGGACTTGGGCGAAGAAGATCAGGATGGTGACGGAGTGCCAGACAATATCCTTGTGTTCTAACGCCCAAGAAAAGACTGATCCCTAGATTACTAGAGCCTCAGCGTGACGAGGCAGTTGTTCTGGGGCTTTCCAGCCGGAATTGTAGTCAGTGAAATCGATCGCTTACGGGTTCTGGTTTGTCTTCGTGCTGGCGGTTGGCCCAAACCGAGGCAGCTTAGCGTTTCGCTCAACTGCAGGCGGCTCATGACACGAGGGAACTCTGGTTCTGGGCCTAGGCCTACGTTAGGTCCCCAGTTTATCTATGCACCGACGCGATTGCCCAAGCGGATGGTATTGGAAAACGTAGAGATGGTTCATGTCAAGCAAGTGTGCTGAATAGGCCCCGTGGCCGGAACGGTTGACAAGTGGATTCTGGAATACCTAGCAGGGAAAGGGCTCGATGCGTTAATCAAGTGATGGTGGCCTCATTCGGCAAAGTTAACTCAAACATGAGCGGTCCAGTGTACCAAGGTCAGATTCCAATAACATTCGACCCAAAAGGAAATGTTCCACTCCGCGAAACACGCATTGACAAATTAAATAATTGAGGTTTGTCCGCTTTCACTCGCCTTGGCGATGTGCATCAGAATGGGGACCAGGGCGTGCGTGAAATTGGGGACCACCTAGACTCTAAAAAACGCCCCGGAGGCTGGGGCTGTCTATACTCATGTTCTTTTTGTGGTGATCGTTTGCCCTTGTGATTGGTTCCCTTGGTTCGTTTTATTCATGCTCGATTTGAGCCGATAACTATCTCCCTTTATTTCTACTATATGGACCCGATGTGTCAAGCGATCAAGTAACGCACCCGTCAATCGCTGATCGCCAGCGAATGTGGCTGGCCACTCGGCAAAGGGTAGGTTTGTGGTGAGGATCAGACTCGTCTGTTCGTAACATAGACTGAAGAAGCCAAATAGATGTTCCGCACCAGCTTTGTCTAATGGGACATAGCCCAGTTCATCGACGATGATCACATCAAGTCGTTGAAGGCTAGCCTCGAAACGCAGGATCTGACGTTCGTCCCAGGCCTCACGGTAAAGGTTCACCAGACCGGCAGCCGTGAAAAACTTCACCCGATGACCGCAGCGACAGGCGGCACGGCCGGTCGCAATGGCCAAATGACTTTTCCCAGTGCCCGGCGCGCCGAGAAAAACTAGATTGGCTCGCTGATCGATGAATTCGCATCGGGCCAACTCCAGTATCTTCGACTTGTTCAATTTCGGGACGGCCGAGAAGTCAAATTCGGATAGTTCCTTCGCCACCGGGAAACGGGCCTGCTTCAACCGGCGTTCGGTGGATTTTGTCTCGCGTCGGTTGACTTCCAATTCGGCCAGATGTTCCAGGAACAATTCATAGGCAGCATCCTTCTCGGCACACTGGCGTGCCACACCAGGATACTCGGCAAGCATCGTTGGTAAACGAAGCGTTTTCAGGTGACTTTCCAGTAGCAGGGCATTGGCTTTCGTCTTCATGCAGCCACCTCCTCTTCACGGAGCTGGTCGTAGATGGCACTGGAACGGATCCCGTCATCACAATCGGCCAGGTCGGGACGATGGGCCAGATCCAAGCGTTCGCATTGGGTTGACTGTGGCTTGCCGTGCAGTGTGTGCAGCACGGCGTCACGGCTGAAGATGCGACGCTCGACGCACGAACGAACTGCCGCAATCACTGCTTCCTCCGGATGCTTCGCCAACAGCATCAGGACATCGATGTACTGCCGTGTGCCGTCTTCCTCATAGCGATACTCCAACTCCCGTCGAAGCAAGGAGAATTCCGGGCCGAACGGATCATCGCGGAACGGGCGAGCTTGGTCCAATAGCCCCGGTTTTCGCTCCAAAAGGCGCAGATAGTGCCGCGGATCAAGGACGTAACGCTGCTTCCGATCCGTCCATCGTGGATGGACGGCAACACATGCTCCATCCACATGGATCTCCACTCGGTCGACGAAGCCCCTGATCAGGCATGGCCGATGTGCACAATGAACCGGCACCGAATACATGCGGCTGTCAAAATGGGCCAGTGACTGCTTGTCCAATCGGCTAGGACGCTCCACGCAAGCGGCAAACTGCTGGGCCGGCAATGGTAATAGATGTTGCTTTTCCTCTTCCCAAAGTTTTCGATGGGATATGCCTTCCTGAGTGGTTCGTTCCAATTCGGCTTCGCAGTCGGCTTGGAGCTTGCGATTCAACATGGCCAGATCCGTAACTTCTGGCAGCGGTGTGAGAAACGTCCGCTGAGCCCGTTTGACCAGGTTTTCCACGTGCCCTTTTTCGTTTCCCCTGGCAACATTACAGAAACGGCTGCCGAACAAGTACCAGCTCTTCAGTTCGACAAATTTTTGGTTTAGCTGGCGATGGCGGCCTCTACCCACTTGAATCACTGCGGATTTTAAATTGTCATACGCAATTCTTTTCGTCAATCCTCCAAAGGCTTCGAATGCTCGAACGTGACCATCGAGAAATGACTCCTGGTTGGCTCGGTCGTAGGCCCGTACGAACACTCGCTTGCTATAACAGCATTTCATGCAGAACAACGGCACCTTGCGGCGACGCCCGTTCTGGATGATCCATGCCTCGCCCCAATCCACCTGCGACTCTTCCCCAGGACGAAATTCCAAGGGAGCGAATACCTCTTTCCCGGATGCGTTGCGGCCCTCCCTCCACCTGGCAACGTATCGCCGGATCGTACTCGCGCTCCCTTGATATCCTTCCTCATCAACCAACCGTTCATAGATCCTTTGTCCCGTGTGACGCTGCTTCACCGGTCGCGTTAGATCCTCTTCCAGCCAGGCATCGATCCGCGGAATAACCGGATCCAACATCGGCTTCGGCTTGGACTTGGCCAATCGATATCCCAGTGGGATCGGATGCTGAAGTGTCTTCTTGACAAACTTTCGAGAATGCCCCAACTCCTTGGCAATCGCCCGTTGAGACATCCCGTCAACAAAATGTTTTCGACGAATCAATTCGTAATACTCCACCGCATACACTCTCCTGGTCCTCCTCTTCGTTCCGGAATAATCGTTCCAAAACTAAAAGATAGGACACAATTGCGGTGGTCCCCTTTTTCATGCGCACTCAGCCTCCGCCCTGGTCCCCGTTCTGATGCACATCGCCAACACGGTTTGTATAACTATTTACCCACACTTTCCTCTGAAGACCCTTTTATATTATCACTGTCGCTCGGAGTGCGTAAAGTAGACGTGTCTACTGGAATCTGGGGGTCGGGTGCTTCCCGCACGGTCGGATTGAGGATTCTCATAACACCCGATATAGTGTTCCCAATTACACTGGTTGACACCCGATCAGTCAACACGATCCCCGAGCAAAGCCCCCAGGATCGTTTCTAACGCGCGTTGACCGATATTGACGGGACAAATACCAATCCATCGCTAGGAACGCGTTAGAAGCGATCCTTGGTGTCGTTCGAGGGGAAGCGGTGGTCAAGGCGGTGGACTGACGAATCGAGCGAGGAATAGAAACATCCCCACAGGACACCTCACTGCCTCAGAATTTGACCCACTCACTCCCCCACTCGCGTAGGATCCCTGCAAGTACTATCTCCCTCTCTGGATTGTCTCAATATAAGGCATCCGCCCATTTTATGCGGGCTGGTGCTTGCCCCATTTCAACACAATCTTTCCGTTGATTGATCGACCAGATAAACTCGCGATAAGCAGTCGTCTATTCGTCATCCGGTGCCCATTCCCTCTTGTTGCAATGCCGGCTTCCAATACTGCGCAAACTCCTAGTTCCATCTCCCTGATCCAAGAATCTATCTCATGACCAGAACAATTCCATTCCTGTCCATTGGGGCTATGTCTTGCCTGCTGCTCTGCACCTGCATCTACGCCCAGGAACCGGGCGGTCGTCCACAACATCAGGTCCAAGAATCTCAGCTTCGGATGATCGAGGCCGAGATTGACCTGAAGATGCACGAACTGGAGCTCAAGCAAGCAGAGCTTGCGGTGGATGAAGCATCAATTGAAATTGAAAAGATCGAAGTACAATTTCGAGCGGCTCGAGAAAAGGGGAACTCGCATGAAGTGGCGCACATAGGGCTTGAGCCAAAGCAAGCGGAAATCCGAGTTGATATAGGGAAGGTTCAACTTGAGATGACACGTCTCGGTATCGAACGTTCACGTGCTGCATTGAAACACGTATCGAGTACTTTTTCTGCACCAATTGGCCGCAATGTGGATCCTGGGATTTCTATTCCAATGCCCAACGATCCTTAACTTGCAACCGTCATTAAAACTTGGCCCAGTCTTAAGAAAGAAATCCGGCAGGTGATACTCCAACTTGTTAAGGCGGGAACCCCAAGCGAACACCGGGAACGAGGATAATCTTACGAAGATCATTAGCGTCTACGTCTGCAGCATTCGCTCATTCAGAAGCCTGCTCGATCGCCGGCAGTTTGGTGCTTGCCTCGAAAAGCGGCTGCAGTTTGTTCCAACCGATCGAACCAAACGGGCTGATCAGCAGGCGGATGAAATCTGCGAATTTCTGGAATCCCTCAAAGCGGGCGGCGATGATTTCCAGTGTTTCTGGGGGCATTTTAGACTTATTCGGGATTGGATGCCTTAATAAAAAAACCAAGCACCTGCCACGGAATGGTTTCCCGAGGTCGGTGCCCGGGGTTGAAATCAACAGGCGAGGGCGGACAGTCAATTTGAATTTGATAAGATTTCACTAGATTAGGAAAAGCATGTCAAGAGGGGGGTATCTAATCAAATTATTCCATAGGTACAAATGTATAGATATCTAGAAGGATCATTATTTGGCGTTACACCTGATCCGGCGAGCTAGGCCTTGATTAGCGCCTACTTGGTCTGTTGGCGTGCCCCAGAGTTTTGGAGAGGATGTCAGGAATTTTCAGCCTTTCGAAGCCTGCCGTGGTATTATACAGGCAGACATTGGACAGAAAATCAGTACAGGACATCCGATCCTGTGACTCCGGTGGGCCATTACCGTACACTTGATCCAACCAGTCAGTACTCCACCGGGATATTCTTAGTGGTGAGAAACTCTTTGATCTACGGAACAATAGCGGATGAGTCAGTTATCGCCTTGCTCGTTGATAGCGGAGTAAACCTCGTTGGCCATAGTCCGTAACAACTGCTCGAATTGATTGATGTCACCATCACCGTCTTGATCGTATAGCAAACCATCATGCGCTAAGGTGTCCGTGGCTAACAGGATATCCATAACGGTCAACACGGTACTATCAGACTCCGACAGGCCAAACGCTGCCCGATTCGCCTCGCCCACATCAAACGTGGACACGCCGAGTCCATCCTCAGTAACCAGCAGGAAGCCATAGTCAGCGGCGGTAGTACCCACAAGGTGTACATTCGTCACATACACAGCGAAAGCCACTGCCAATACTTGAGCATCCAGCTTGGGTGGCCCGCCTGGGGCCGTGTTGCCGTTGCGCTTGAAGAGCGACTTATAGAGATCGGCCACTTGGCTATTGCTCATCCCAGCGAGGTTGTTGGTGCCAGCATTGGCTCCATACATGTTCGGGAAGGTTGCAGCGAGCCAGTCACCTAACTGCGTGCTGTCGGGCCCACCATTGAGGGCCTTGATGAGGGCCTGGCCGTGCTTGTTCTGCCAGAAGCCGATGGTTGCGGCTTGGCCTGCAGTTACCGAGCTGTCGGCTGATGGCCGTTCGCCAAAATTGTAGTTCACCCCGTCGGATCCTGGCCTTGGCAGCATGATGCCTGTAAACTGGTCATTCACCGTGGCATCTCCTGTCAAGACCTCATTGACCGTGCCCAACGAATCCTTTCCATCCGGGTAGCCGACCGGCTGCGTCTCAGTGAGCGCGTAGTCTCCCGGCCGTAGATTCGTGAACTCGAACAATCCTTGGTCATCGGTGGCCATGAGAATATCGACAGCTGTGTCTCGGTCATCGATCCCACTCAAGTGAATCTCGACTCCTGCGATTGCACTCTCCCCGAAGTTGACCTCTGAGTCGTCGTTGAAGTCTTCCCAAACCAGCCCTCCAATTCGAGATGGTCGGATCTCCGCGAAGTCATATCCTGAACCATTCGTGTCGCCGATCTCGATCATGATGTCGTCGATTAAGTTGCTGTCCTGAGTGTTATACACGATGCCACCGAAGGATCCTGCGGTCTCCATGCCATCGAGAAAGCCAGCAGGTTGTGCGACTTGAAGAAGGGTGTACGTCCCTGCACCGACTTCTTTGAAAACATAGAATCCGTATACGTCGGTAAAAACTTCACGATCTACCGGTCCATTGTCATCGCTGCCCGTCAGCCGTAATGCGACGTTGTAGATGCCAGACTCACCGACCTCCATGAGTCCGTCGTTGTCCAAGTCGTTGAACACCCTGCCGCTCAGTTCGACCAGTGGCGGCGGATTAACCGAGACTATTCCAGAGAACTCCGATGTATTGCCGTCGGGATCGGTAGCCGTAGCTGTAAATGTTTCGCCCGCATAACTTGCAGCGGCCAACGTCACATCGAAAGTCACATCTCCGTTCTCGTCTGTTGTGACATTAGTCGAGCCAAGCCACCGCTCACCCTCGCCGTAGCCCGACGGATCGGGCACCGTGTTGGCGTAGAAGTCGATAGTGAAGTCCGTGTTAGGCATGCTGTTGAGAGTCCCTACGGCGTGTGTGGTCACCCCCGCGTCGGCCTTGAGGATGATGGGGAAGTTTTGCAAACAGTTGGAATATAAGTCCTCGTCGAGCGGATCGTTGGGCGTGACCCCCTCCCAGGCAAGGTCGATGCCGAGGCCGCCGTTGGAATGAATAGAGTTTGCCTGGATCCTGTTGCCAACGGAGTCATGTGTCACCGCCACGCCCATAGCCGTGTTAAAGGCAATGATGTTGCCGGTTCCAACTCCGCCG
>JAFGTN010000727.1 GCA_016934075.1 Pirellulales bacterium | reverse complement strand
TTCACCAAAGCCGACATGGCAAGGATAATCCCAGAGGGCCCCTTTGAACAAGACCGATCAACAGTATCAGTCTGGTTATGCCGAGATTATTACGAAACCGATGCAAGTCGTGTTACGGCGGGCCAATTGTGGGTTGAGGACGCCCAGGAGTATTTTTTTGGCGCGATCGTGATCCAGCAGACGACGATTTTTGTAACAGGAGAATGTCACGAAATGTGCGTGTAGTTCGTCGTCGTATATTTGCCGCTTGGTCATGTTCTGATAATGGCCGTTTGTTGTGCGGGTGTCAAGTGGGGGAAAGGGAGATGTTTTTCGTGGTGCCTCTTGTGCCTTCGGCACACCGATAGCGGAGCTATCGGTGCTACCCGATACCCGGTAATGTGATGATCCCCCCTAGCCAATCCCCCCAATCCACGATAAACTCTCACTCATGGCTCCAAAATTCATATTCGAGATGGAAGGCGTCAGCAAGACCTTTGGTGATAAGGTTGTGCTGCGGAATATCAACCTGTCTTTTTTCTACGGCGCTAAGATCGGCGTGGTGGGGGAGAATGGGGCGGGGAAATCTACGCTCTTGAAGATTATGGCCGGGCTCGATGACGATATCGACGGCACGGCCGAGCTGGCCAAGGGTATGCGAGTACGGTATGTCGAGCAGGAACCGGTGTTGGATCTGGACAAGACGGTCCGCGAAAATCTGCTCACGGCCGTGGGGCATGTGCAGGGGCTGATCGATCGCTTCAACGAAGTTTCGATCCTGATGGCCGATCCCGACCAGGCAGATAACTTCGATAAGCTCATGGACGAAATGGGCCGCCTGCAGGAGCAGATCGACGCCGCGGATGGGTGGGAGTTGGATCGGTTGATCGATATCGCTTCGGACGCGCTGGTACTTCCACCCGACGATACGCCCATACGGATCCTCTCGGGCGGCGAGCGGCGACGGGTCGCCATCTGCATGGCCCTGCTGGAAAAGCCCGACCTGTTGTTGCTGGACGAGCCCACCAACCACCTCGACGCCGAAACGGCCCAATGGCTGGAGCAGGCACTGCGGGATTACCCGGGCACGGTGATCATCTCCACGCACGACCGCTACTTTTTGGACAACATTACAAAGTGGATACTGGAACTAGACGGCGGCTACGGGCTGCCGTTCGAGGGCAACTATTCATCGTGGTTGGAGCAGAAAGCCGAACTCTTGCGGGTGATGGAGAAGAAGGAAACGCAGCGGCAGCGTACTTTGAAACGCGAGCTGAGTTGGATCCGCAACTCGCACGAAGGGCGCCGGCAGAAGAACCTGGCGCGAATCAAGGCCTACGAACAATTAGCCGGTGAACAAACGCTCGACAGCAAAAGCGAGACGGTAATCCAAATCGCACCGGGCCAGCGGCTGGGCGAACAGGTCCTGTCTGTTGAAGGCCTGAGCAAGGGATATCAGATCGGCGACGAGTTCGTCAAACTGCTGGACGAATGCACGTTCACCGTGCCCCGCGGGGCGATCGTGGGCATTATCGGTCCCAATGGCACGGGCAAGACCACGCTGATGCGGATGATCGTGGGCCAGGAAGAACCCGACGATGGCAAGCTGGAACTGGGCCCCACGGTGGAACTTTCATACGTCGACCAGCATCGCGACGCGTTGGACAACGATAAGACCATCTTCGAAGAGATCACCGACGGGCAGGATACGATCACGCTGGGTACGGTTTCGGTAAACTCGCGTGTCTACGTCGCGCGGTTCAACTTCCGCAAAACGCAACAGCAAAAGAAGGTGGGCGAGTGTTCGGGCGGCGAGCGGAACCGTATCCACCTGGCCAAGATGCTGCGCCGCGGCGGCAACTTATTGCTGCTAGACGAGCCAACCAACGACCTGGACGTCGACACCATGCGCGTTTTGGAGCAGGGCCTGATCGACTTCCCCGGTTGCGCGCTTGTGATCAGCCACGATCGCTTCTTCCTCGACCGTATCGCCACGCATCTGTTGGTGATGGAAGGTAGCGGCAAGACACGCTGGTTCGAGGGCAACTTCGCCGACTACGAAAAGGCCGTCGCGGCGGAAGATCCCGGGCGGATGGCCCATCGGCGTGGAAAATATAAGCGACTGGCGTTGCGGTAAGTGTGGTGTCGCGAGGCCGCCAGTCGCTTGAGGAGCTTTCTGTCAATAGATCATGCAAAATCAGTAGACCATCATTGTTTGTTCGTGATTTTTCCAGTGGAGGTTATAACTTCGACTACACAAACTACACGCAATGTAAAGAAACCAACGCTGCGCGTCGCTTCCTTTCCATATAGATCTACCTTGTGTTTTTCAACGGGCTGTTATCCCGCACCGGGATGGATGGTGAGGAAAATTGCCTTTTTATATAACGTGGCCGCTTGAGGCAACATGTCCAGAGAAAAATATCAAAATTCCAAATAAGTGCCGTGAAGCGATGCAGACGTACCCCATGGTCTGCGAACGATCAGGCATCCGGGGCGTTTTCAGACAGAGGGAATTCGACTTTGATGCGTGTTCCATTGCCCGGTGAACTGTCGACAATGGCACGGCCGCCGATCAATTCGGCCCTTTCGCGAATGCCGCGAAGTCCGAAACGTTTTTGTTCAACCCGGTCGGGATCGAAGCCGATTCCCCAGTCCTCGATTTTGGCGTGCAGCCTGCCGTTTTTCACGATCAGTTCCACGCATGCCTTTTTACTTTGGCTGTGTCGGCAGACGTTTGTCAAGGCTTCTTGCACTACCCGGAACACGGCCGTTTCCAAGGTGGGCAGAAGACGTCGCGAATCCTTTTGGTGAACGAATTCGATTTCAATATCTTCACGCCGGGCTGCTTCATTGATGAGGTGATTGACGGCCGCGATGATGCCCATCTCATCGAGAATGATCGGCCTCAGACCGGCGATGAGACTGCGCGCTTCGGTCAGCCCCTCACCGAGTAGTTGCAAGCCCGTGTCGAAAAGTTTTTCGGCTTGCTCGCAGTGCCGGTCGGGGAATTGTTGCACGGCTTGCATTTGCATCAAACCACCGGCGATATGCTGGGCCAGGCCGTCGTGGATTTCGTATGCTATAATCTTTCTTTCGCGTTCCTGCAGCTCGATCAGTTGTTTGAGGAATTGTTGTTCGGCGCGCAGTTTCTCTTCGGCACCGATTCGGACGATGGCCGTACCGATTTGTGCGGTGATGGTCTCCAGGGCGTCGCGCGACGCTCGCGGGATCTCGTTGAGCCGAAAAGAGGCAAGGTTCAGGCGAGCTATGGTTTCACCTTCGTGAATAACAGGCAAACAAGCCGCTACGCTGAAGCCCGCTTTTTTCATCAAATTTTGGATCTCGGTGGAATCCAGTTGGTTATCGATGTAGATCGGTTCACTTGTTTCGAAAAACTTAATATGTGGCGAACCCGCGACGTAGCTTACCTCGCTTTTTGCAAACTCTTCAGTCAATCCTTTATGCACAGAAAGATCATAGCCGCCGTTTCGATTTAAAAGATAAACGCCGCCGCATTCCATATCCGAGGCCGTCAAGGCCGCATCGAGACAGGTTTCCAGCGCATGTGTAAGATCGGTTTCGGCGCTGAGTGCCATGCCCAAATCGCGCTGGGCTCGCATCAAACTTTCGGCCCGCTTGCGCTGAGTGACATCGTTACCGAAGCCAATGATCTCGACAAGCTGTCCACTGGCGTCATGCTGTTTGAGAGAGGTCCAGAGGAGCGTGCATTTCTTGCCCTGCCTGGTGGTTAATGTCATCTCGTAGTCGCGGACGTCACCCTCCTTGAGTTTCCGTTGCAGCCGTTCGACCTGCCGATATTCATCTCCCGGATAGAATGTTTGCCACCAGTTGCGGTCAACGATTTCGTCGGCCGCGTATCCGGTAATCTCTTCGCCGGCGGCATTAATGAAGGTTGTGATGCCATCGGGAGAAATTCCACACACAATAGTGGGTGTGCCATTGATTACCCGCGTCCAGTAATCGTGTTCGAACCGCTGCGATTTCCGGGGTGGAGGCGTGTGGGTAGCGTTTTCAGAACGGGGGGGGTCTTCAGGGAGCGTCATGAACTTTTGTTGACCGGCATAGCAAGTATCGCCCTGCTTAATCTCGCATTTTACACCTTTCTCGACGAAGCCACAATTGGCCGCTGTGCATATAGCAAAATGTTTGGATTGTTGAAGATGAAAATCCTAAATTCTATGTGAATCCGCGTTTTTAACGGCTGTGCTTGAGGCTTTTCGAAGCGACAGCCGGACGCCAATTTCGAGAACTCACAAATACGCGAAGATGTATACAATTCTGTGGTGTATCTTAAAATGCCCCCCCGATTTACCGATAGAACATCGAAAACTTGCCCCACACCGCCCAAAACTTCCTATTGCCCCCAAATGTCCTTATATGGTAGACTCCTGCCGGTTTCTCTTTAGGGAATGATTCTCTGGAATAAACCGCTCGGGACATGGATGTTCTCCGAGATGCGCTTCACGCGAGAAATCGTCGTATCACTTAACGCACATACGCGACAAGGAGGTCGCCGTTGCTGCAGAAACGCCCTATTCGGGTTAAAGTGCTGATCGGGCTGGGGCTCTTGCTGCTGATCGTTGCGGTATTGGCCAGTGGCGGGCTGTATTCAGCCTATTCCTATCGGGGGCTGGTTCGCGATATGCGCTCGCGGGCGGCCGAGTTGCCGGTGGCGTCGCAATTGAGCCAGCAGGTTACCGAATTGCAACTCACACTCACCAAGTTGCGTGGGCTGCAGACTTACGGCTACCCGGCTATTTCCGACCACGGCGCGCCCAGCCAGGCTATATTCTTGCGTGACGAATTCACCATAGGCATCATGCACGTCGAGACGACCCTTTCGCGTTATAGGGAACTGTTGGAAGACAAGCTTCGCGAGGGATCGCGGATGGCCGACAATCGTTCCGAATGGGAGACGGTCCATAAGATCGAAAATTCCCTGGCCCAGGTACGTCGTACCAACGCCGAAACCGGCTGGTTTAGCGACATGCCCAAAATAGAACAACTGGAATTCGAACTGGAATGCCTTCAGGAACTGTCCGTCGAGTTGCCAAGCCACTTGCACGACAAGCTCGGTGGTTTCGCCGAGGAGGTACGCCTCCAGTATCGTTCTCTTTTGGTCGGCATGGCCGTGACCAGTGTCTTGGCCGCGCTGTTCCTTATGCTTTTTATGAAGCTGTTTTATAAGTGGGTGTTTCAACCATTGGGCGTATTGGTGGCGGGTTCGCGGGAGGTGGCCGCCGGGCGGTTCGATTATCGCATCAAACTCCATACGCACGATGAGATGTCGGAACTGGCCGACGCCATGAACAACATGACCGCCCGCTTTCAGGCTATTCGCGATGATCTGGACAACCAGGTGGCCCAGCGTACGCGTGAGGTGATCCGCAACGAGCAGTTGGCGGGCGTGGGTTTTCTGGCCGCCGGCGTGGCCCACGAAATCAACAATCCGCTGGCCTCGATCGCCATGTGCGCCGAATCGCTGGAAAGCCGCGTGCGCTCGCTGCTGGACGAAGACGACGGGCAACACGAGGTGATCGGCAACTACCTGCGCATGATCCAGACCGAGGCCTTCCGCTGCAAGGAAATCACCGACGGGCTGCTGGACTTTTCTCGCAGCAGCGAGACCAAGCGGCAACAAACCGAACTGGGCGAACTGGTCGGCGGTGTAATCGAAATGCTGGCTCACCTGGGCAAATATCGCGGTAAACGGATCGAGTTCAAACACGACGAGGTGGTCACCGCGGCGGTCAATCCGCAAGAAATCAAGCAGGTGGTGTTGAACCTGTTGACAAACGCGCTGGATAGTTGCGATGAAGGCGGCCACGTCGATATTCATTTGGCTCGTTGCGGCCATTTCGCGGAACTAACGGTCACCGACGATGGGCAAGGCATGGAGCCGGACGTCTTGCAGCATATCTTCGAACCGTTTTTTACGCGGCGACGCTCGGGGCAGGGAACCGGCCTGGGGCTTTCGATCACACACCGGATCATCTCCGAGCACGGCGGTGATATTCAAGCCACAAGCGGTGGAACCGGCCGGGGAGCTACGTTCCGCGTAAGATTACCCCTAGAGCGGGCACAACGAGAGGAGGGGGGTTACCGGAGGGCGGCGTGATTTATGAGAGAGCAGATGGCAGAGGGCAGGAATGTCGAAATCGAAATGAAGAAAGAATGACGAAGACAGAATGACCGATGATCAAGGTTTAATGATCAATGTTCAAATCAAAAACTGAAAACTGATGTCTGAAGTCTTATATCATAACTGAAACCTGATACCCGAAAAACGGAACACGAATTCGAGGAGATCGGAACCATCGCTACCAAGCCACAGAATAGACTTCGTTTGCTGTTCGCCGACGATGAAAAATCGTTACAGGAATTGATGCGTCTGGAGTTGCCGCAGATGGGGCATGAGGTTACGGTCTGTCCCGACGGCACAACGGCCGTGGCCGCGCTGGAGCGGAACACTTACGACTGCCTGCTGGTCGACCTGGACATGCCCGGCTATAGCGGCATCGAGGTCATCGAAAAGGCCAAAGAACTTTCGCCAGAGGCCGACGCTATCGTCTTGACGGGCAAGTCGTCGCTGGAGACGGCCGTGGCCGCGTTGCGCCAGGGCGCCTTCGATTACCTCACTAAGCCATGCCGGTTGGTCGAGCTCGAATCGCTCTTAAAACGAGTGTCCGAGAAGCGGCAGTTGACCAACCAGTATCGCGCGCTCAAAAAACGGCTGGAAAACCTGGAAGGTTCTTCGGACTTGATCGGCGATTCGGCCGCCATGGAAAAAGTCCGCAAACTGATTTCCAAAGTAGCGCCTACCGAAGCCACGGTGCTGATCCTGGGCGAGACGGGTACCGGTAAGGAGCTTGTTGCCCGGGCATTACACGATCAATCGCCGCGAGTCAAAAAACCATTCGTGGCCATCAACTGTGGGGCCTTGCCCGAACATCTCATTGAAAGCGAGTTGTTCGGTCATCGCAAGGGCGCCTTCACCGGCGCCGACGATCATCGCACGGGACTGTTCGAGGTGGCCGACGGTGGCACGCTGTTCCTCGACGAGATCGGCGAGTTGCCCAAGCCCATGCAGGCCAAACTCTTGCGGTTCCTCGAAAGCGGTGAGATACGTCGCGTGGGTGAAAATGAGTCGTTCACATGTGACGTACGCGTGGTTTGCGCCACGCACCGCCGCCTGGACGAGATGGTATCGGAAGAGGAATTTCGCGAGGATTTGTGGTATCGCATCAACACGTTTGAAATCCATCTGCCGCCCTTACGGGAACGCAGAGAAGACATCCCACTTTTGGCCGCCGCATTGGCCGGGCGTTTTCGCCGCAATCCGCCCAAAAACGAAGAGCTATTCGCAAAGCAGACCCTCGCGGTTCTATGCGAGCATTGCTGGCCGGGCAATGTGCGGGAGTTGGCAAATGTCATCGAGCATGCAATGATCCTCTGCGACGACGGCCCCATCCAGCCCGAACATCTGCCCAGCCGTTTCGCCTCGCGGCCGTTGAGGGCCTTCATGGGCGGCGGCACGCTCCGCGAAATCGAGATGCAAGCCATCCAAGACGCCTTAGAAAAGTACGATGGCAACAAGGCCAGTGCGGCTGAACAGTTGGGCGTGAGCTTGAAAACGCTTTATAATAAGCTCAACCAGGCGGAGGCGATGAAAAAATCTGCTTAGTAAAACTGCGTGGAGCAAGAGGTTGTATCGCGAGTAGCCAAGCGAGGCAAAAACAGATTCAGGGAGCAGAGCCACTTTCACGGCGTGAACGTTCATCTAAGTAAGGTTGAACAGAATTTGTCAACGATAACACTTTGGCTTCAAGTGTTTCAATACTTCCTTGCTGGGACTGCTTTCCTGCGGAACTCAGTTTTTCTTGTTCGGCTTTTGCAGAGGCAAGTTCTGCCTTGGCTTTGAGAATATCTGCTTCCGCTGTTTTAACCAGCCAAGCCAGATCTTGGTCCGACAACCAACATACATCCTGAAATCCAAGCCGTGCAAACGCTGTAAACAAGCGAATATGTAAGTCTCGAACAAAGTCAGAATTAAGGCTTCCGATACGTTTTTCCAAGAATTGTGACCATTGATCTGGCTCAGACGGTACTTGGAGTGTGAAAATTGCGTCAAAACGCGCGCAAAATCTACCTTCTCTCCCCGGCAATTGGCCAAGGTAGAATATATCGGGAGATTCTCCACCATCCCGCATGAACTCCAATAGATCTTTAATTTTCTTGAAAGAGTTTGCGTCTTTGGGCACGATGTCTGGAAATTTAGCAATCTTTGCAGCAACAACTGTTGGCTTATGCTCTAACACACATGGACGAGATAGCACAAGGCAGAACTCAGAAGAGTATTTTTTATATTCTCCTCCATTGCTTTCCCAGCCGTGTTTAGTTACGAACAGATTGACATCGCTGAGGATATCACCTTGCGACAATTGCTGAGATTGACCGGGTGGCTCAATAATCGGCATGAATCTGTTCGCTGTACCTGCGGATAGCTTCTCTTACTTCAAAAACGTCTTCGTCCCAATTGAAAGTCACGGGTTCAAAGAAATCAGCGACTTCCTCTCGATCCTCCGCATAGGGTCGCACGACCATAATCAATTCATGTGAAATCGGCCGCGATCGTTCACTTGGCATAACGGTCCCAAAAGCTATTACAGCCTTGGCCATTAAAGATCTGAGGGGGTGCTGCTGGACACATGGCGTCCAATCTTCCGTCTGAAACTCCAATGGAGCGGTTGATCCGGTCTCCTCAGGTATAAAGTAATCCAAACTTGCCTGAATTTCTTCAAGCGTGTACTGGTTCATGCCAAAGGGCAGACCGCGAGTCGAAATTGTGCTCATGCCGGCTCCCCTGTAATCGTTGCATGGGCAATACGCGACGATTCGTCGCGAACATTGTTCCACTGGCGTAAAGTCTGTTCGATACAAGCTACGGGATTCTCTTCATCAACAACGTCTCTATGGAAATTAAACGCAAATTGAATTATTTCATACTTTTCACCCTCCCGATCGATAGAAACTGGTTTGACATCAAGTTTCAATCGACCACCCCACGCATCTTTGCTCATGTATGCGCCATAACGAGCGTTTTCGATATCGAATTCACGATGCAGTGGTCCGTCTTCTTTGTAGAACCACTCACGCGAAATAGTGTGCACATCGGTATCTTCCGGAATAAGATGCCAGGTAAAATTGAGTCCGATAGCTTGATATGGCGTATGAGAAAGCAGTTTGGCAATAGTCCCAACTTTTTCTACGAGCAGATTCTGTTCTTGGTCTTGAGCAACCCTAGGCGAAAATTGACACTGCGGTGGAACGACCATTAAATCAAATTCTCGTGATTTGATCTGCACAGCCATGTCAGTGAAATAACAACCTTGGAGGAAATCATCTTCACCCAACAACCCGTTTCGGACAAGCCATAATTGCCCAATCACGGAAGGATTAAATTGCCGAGCCGCAATAACGACATTTGATAAAACAAGCTCTAAACTCATGGCATCACTTATATTTTTTGACCTTTTCCCCATCTGTAGCACATTATACATCTTTCTAGAAGACGAGGCTAGGCCGTGCGAGGGGGAAGCTGGCGGCGCAAAGCCACATTTTGTATTCACACGTCGAAAATACTCACATCCGTTATTATAAGTCGGAAAAACAGGAGTAATGTTTATGCAAAAAGTCTTGTATCGCGATCCTTTTATGCGAGCCGTTATCTCTAGTTTCCGCAATAATCGCTTTTACGGCAACAATTTATGGCAATTGTGCGACGAGCAGGTGAGTATGCTTGAGGTTAGTGTAAAGAGCGAGAATCATTTATTCAAGTAATTTTTTGGCCACAACTCAGGCGCACTCAACTACTAAACAAATGTCACAAGGCATCAAAATATTAGCGCCTACCAATCACCCTACACGGTCGCGCCGATCAATTCTTCGAATGCCGTTTTCGAGTGTTCCAACAGTGCCTGGTAGTCGATGTGCTCGGTTTCTTCGCCGTGAAGTTCTACATCGTAGTAGCCGTCGTATCCGGCCGAAGTCAGAGTGTCGATGATTTGCCCCAGCGGCACTATTCCGTCACCAAGCCGACATCGATTTTGGTCACGCAGAGGCGGGCGCTTGCCGTCGGCCAACTGCACCGTGGCCAGATAGGGGATGATGCGAGGAATGAGATCGATGATTTCAGGTGTTGTACCTTGTGCGTCCGAATCGCCCGCCTCGATACCGAAGTGATATGTATCCAGGAGCATTTTCACCCAAGGTGAATCAATTTCTTCCAAAAACGCGATGGTTTCTTCGATATCGGTGAGAAATGTCCATTCCGCGGCACAGCCGGGGTGCATGGGCTCGATTGCCAACACCACGCCCGAGTCGGCAGCGAAAGGCAGGATTTCATCGATAGCGCCGAGGAGCAAACGACGTGCATGGTTGGCCGTGTGCCCACCGCGTCCGCCGCTGTATACGACCAGGCAGGCAGCCCTCAAGGCGGCGGCCGTGGCGATGGCTTCTTTGGCGTCTTCCACCGAGTCGCGATATGTACGGCCGTCGTGTCCGGTGAAGCCCCCTGCCCAGAGCAGATTGGAGACTGTCATGCCGGTTTCTTCCAGGAGTTCAACGCCCTTGGCTTCGCCGAAATCAGAGAGCTTTTGCCGCCAAACACCGATAGCATGAATACCCGCGGCCGAGTATGCAAGCACATCATCCTCGAACGACCAACGCAGCGTGGTTGTCTCGTTCATCGAAAGCAGGGCCATCCGCTATCGCTCCTTGGTGGCTTAGGCATTTTGGAGAAATTACTTCAATGGCACCCACCGGTTCCGGGTGGGTGAAGAAGAACTTTCAGGCCCCAGTGGGCGTAGTATGAGGCATTCGCGACATTCTGTAAAGCCGGAAGCTGGGCAATTGGACTTGACCCGACAGCTATGGATGGCAACACTACCATTCCCGCATTATGAAGATATTTAGCAGATACATACTAAGCGAACTAATCAAGTGGTTTTTGGTCTCGCTGACGGCGCTGACGCTGATCATTGTAATTTACGGTGTTGCCGGCCAAGCGATCCACCACGGACTGCCCCCCGCCCAGGTGGCGATGCTGGTTCCATATTTCTTGCCCTCAGCACTACGCTTTTCGATCCCCGGCACACTGCTTCTCGTCACCACACTTGTTTTTGGCCGCATGGCTAGCTCCAACGAGATTGTGGCTGTGAAGTCGATGGGCATTTCCCCCGTAAAGATTCTTTGGCCGATGTGGATGCTGGCCTTTGTGCTGAGTATTGCTACGATCTATCTCAACGATCTGGCCGTTTCCTGGGGTGAAAAGGGTGTGCAGCGGGTGATCGTAAACGCGGTCGAGGACATTGCCTATGGGATGTTGAGAACACAAAAGTGTTACAGCTCGCCGGATTTTTCAATTAACGTCAAGGATGTGGAAGACCGCACACTAATCCGGCCGATTATTTGTATCGAGGGTCACGGCAGTTCGCCCACCGTGACAATCACGGCACTCGAGGCCGAGTTACGCAGCGACCGGGAAAAAGGACTGCTGATCATTACGCTGGAAAACAGCACTATCGAGATGGATGGTGGGTTTTGTGTAGACTATCCCGGCACCATGGAACGAGTGATGCCGCTGGACGACGCCAGCCGCGCCGGATCGCTTTCCAGGGCTCCTTCAAAAATGCGCTTTATCGAGCTTTCCAGCGAAATCACTAAACAAAAGAGCCTCGTCGCGGAGATGGAAAACAAAATGGCCGTTCGGGCAACCAACCAGATGCTTGGTGGTGATTTCGATGAACTGATCGGTAGAGCGTGGAATACGCAAGACAAGGCCCTGTCCGAAGCCTATAGGCGGTTGCACCGCTTGCGAGCCGAACCGTGGCGGCGCTTAGCCGACGGGTTTTGCTGTTTGTGTTTTGCCTGGATAGGCGCGCCAATGGCCATCCGCCGCCGCAACAACGATTTTCTCACCAGCTTCTTCCTATGTTTCGCGCCGATTTTGCTGGTATATTATCCACTGCTGGCTTTGAGTCTTGATGGCGCCAAAAACGGTGTTCTGCCCGGTTGTTCGGTCTGGCTGAGTAACCTGATGCTAGTGGTTTGGGGCACGTGGCTGTTGCGAAGAGTGATCCGTTATTGATCTACCTTCGCCCCCGCCGATTTCTTATCCTTGGCGTCCTTGTCGCTTTTACTCTTTTCATCGCGCAGGTCCCAGGCCCGTAGCCAACGGGTATCTTTGGGCTTCATGCCAAAATCGTCTTCCAACCGCTTGGCCATGTCGGGTAGGTGTCCGGCACCGTAGAAAATGGCGACTTTCTTCGTGCCCGTGGCAAGCTGTTTCTTGAGCACGGCCAGGGCTACCTTGTTGCGTTCGGTGATCAATGTCGAGCCGTTGGGACCGTCGAGAACGGCCAACACACCGCCCATATCCTGGAACTGGCCGGCCATCACGCGTTTGAGTGCCAATGCCCGATTCTTATCGAACAGGGCCATCAGCAGCTGTGCATCACCCGATCCCGAAGTGCCGCTGGGCTGTGTCATGGCATAGCCCAGCGACCGCAGAAACATGCCGAGGAAACTCTCTTTGCGTTCGCTCATCGATTTGTTGAACTCTTCGGGCGACATGTCGGCATGAACGAAGTTGTCGCGACTGTAATCGACGCCGTCGAGTTGGAATTCGAGTTCCAGAATCTTGGTCATCATGTTTTGCAGGGCGGTCACCGGGTGGTCGCTTTTTTTCTTGCCGTTTTGTGGAATGGCGGCATCCTTGGGCGCGACCATCTCAAAGAGCACTACGTCATATTTTTCGAACTCGTCATTGAGGCGGTCATAATATTCCGGCTCGCCGATGTGCACCGCGCCCACGAGATCGACGATAGTCGGTTTGCCGTTATTGTTCGACGCGGAGACAAAACGAACAATTGCTGCCTCCAAGGCCAACGGTTTGCCCTTGTCATCTTTGGAAAGTCGCAGGAATTGCCGGCCGGATTTTTTTTGCGGTTCGGTTTTTTTCTTTGAAACCGCCGATCCAATGGGCGACTTGGTCGCAGATTCGGCGGCTTGGATGTGAGGCACCAGTCCCTGCGGACCGATCAGCAACAACACCAAAAAACAGCTTGCCAACCACCTATGCTTCAAACTTGCCGCAAATTCGATCCAACGCATCTGCCAATTCCTCGCTAACAGTGGACATTTCATGATTACCTTAATCTTACAACGAATACAGCAAATCACCAACCAGTCAGGGGGCTGAATACTGTATGAATGTTTTGTACCGATAATGCATTCTCGGCAGGTAAAAGACATGGCTTGCAATCGTGAATAGATTCGCTATAAAGGAACCAAGCATGTGGGCTTGATGAAAGACATGAGCATGAGAACTCTTAAAACAGCTATTCCTTTTTTCGTTCTTGTTTCCTTTGCTTCTTGGAATGTGTTGCCGTCGTTGGCTGAAACGCTGTCGCAGCGTGTTGACGTTCCGCAAGAGATTGCCCCGGTCAAAGCTCCCTTTGCCATGCCACAACCGAAGCGGCCGGTTTTCCCGAAGCGGTCGTTCGACATCACCAGGTTCGGGGCGGTGGCCGACGGCCAAACGAACAACACCAAGGCCATCGCCAAGGCGATCCGGGCTTGCACGTCCGCTGGAGGAGGGACGGTCTTGGTGCCCGCCGGGACTTGGCTGACAGGCGCGGTGCATCTAGCCAGCAATGTCAATTTGCACCTGGCCGAAGGAGCGGTACTGCGTTTCAGCACGGATCCCAAGGACTACCTTCCAGTAGTATTCACCAGATGGGCCGGTTTTGAATGCTACAATTACTCGCCGTTGATCTACGCCCACGACTGCAACAACATCGCCCTGACCGGAAAGGGCAAGATCGAAGCACGAGGTAAATCATGGTGGAAATGGGAGAAGCGGCAACAGGACTCGGCAGTGTTGCTTTACAAGAACCAGGTGCTCAAAGGTGTCCCCGTCGAAAAGCGGATTTACGGCACCGTCGAAGCGGCCATGCGTCCACAACTCTTCAGCCCGATCGGCTGCAAGAACGTGTTGGCCGAGGGAGTCACGGTCGCGGAACCCGGCCCCTTCTGGACTTTTCACTTCGTTTACTGCGAGAATGTGATTGTACGCGACCTCACCTTCATAACGGTCGGTGGTCCGAATACCGACGGAGCAAACTTCGATTCGTGTAAGAACTGCCTGGCCGAGTATTGCACGTTCCAGACGGGCGATGATTGTGTTGCGGTGAAATCGGGCCTCAATGAGGACGGATGGCGCGTCGGTCGGCCCTGCGAGAATATCGTTATCCGCCATAACCGCTACCTGGACGGGCATGGCGGCCTGGCCATTGGCAGTGACATGTCGGGAGGAGTACGCAACATTTACATGCACGATTGTGACTTGGACGGCGTCGACAATGCCATCCGAATCAAGTCGAACCGGGGCCGTGGCGGATTCGTTGAGAATATCTGGATTGAGAATATCAGGGCCAATCGCACGAATGCTCACGCGATCGCTATCGAGACCAATTACGGCTCGTGGTTTGCCTCGACGGGCGGCAAAACGCCGCTGATCCGGAATGTCCGGGTCAAGGACTTCACTTGCCTTTATGCACGTCGGATGGCAGTCCGCTTGTCGGGCTTGCCGGAGCAGCCGCTCGAAAAAATAAGCCTGGAGAACGTGTCGGCTTCCGGAGGGCGAGGCCTGTTATGTGAACATGTGAAGGAGGTGGAGATGAGCAATGTCCAGATCAAGGTGGAAAAAGATTCGCCTAAGAGCAAAAGGAAACACCGCTGATGTGGTTACTCGACAGGCTATTCGGCCTACCACGCCGTTGAGACTCCTTCTCTTCAGAGGACGCTATGGCCAACTATACACATGATTCTTCCTCCAGCGGCGGTGGCCGGTTTATGACCACCCATTGGAGTCTCGTGCTGGCGGCGGCCGGAAAAGAGGATACGCAGAGTAGAGAAGCGCTAGCTGGGCTTTGCCAGGTCTATTGGTATCCGCTCTACGCTTTCGTCCGCCGACACGGTTACGGTCCGCAAGACGCCCAGGATTTGACGCAGGAATTCTTCCTGGGGTTGCAGGAGAAAGATTATCTTGGCGGCATAGACCGTTCGAAGGGCAAATTCCGTTCATTTCTCCTAGTGGCGATGAAGCACTTTTTGTCCAACGAGTGGGCACGCGCCAAAACCCTCAAACGCGGCGGTGGGCATAAGTTGGTTTCGCTCGACACCCTCTCTGCCGAAGAGCGCTACCGCCGTGAACCGGAAGACAATACCACTCCGGAAAAACTCTTCGAACGACGCTGGGCCTTGACGCTGCTGGATCAGGTGTTGACGCGGCTGAGCAAGGAATATGAAACGAAGGGCAAACAGGAGATGTTCGAGCAGTTACAGGGATGCCTGACGGGAGACAGAGACTTGCTGCCTTACGCCGAACTGGCTTCTAAATTGGATATGACCGAAGGAGCGGTCAAGGTGGCTGTACATCGCATGAGACAACGCTATCGGGGGGTACTCCGGGACGAAATCTCGCAAACCGTGGCCGATCCGGCGGAGATTGACGACGAGATTCGCCAGTTATTTACCGCGCTGGGAAAATAAAACTCTGGACTTTTGCAAAATTGCGAGTCAAGGGCACAAGTAAAAGAAAGCTTTGCGAAGCGAAGGTTTCTTTTACATTGTCTTAACTGACACTAATTCATTGACAGATCACAAGTTAACATCTCTGCGGCGTTTAGATATAAATTGCCGGCTGCGCCGCCAATTTATATCTAAGTGCCCTTGACTCGCAATTTTGCAAAAGTCCAATAAACTCGCAAAATCTCTGTAACCTTCGGGTTGGTTTCTGTCTGTAAGTATTGGAGACGGAACCTTATAGTGAGAAGCCAGATGAACGAACGACGCAAAACGTGCGCGGAATGTGGAGCGGAACTGGGCGACGACGCAATGCGTGGACTGTGCCCCCGCTGCCTGCTGCAGGTTGGTCTGGGTAGCCAAACGGATCCGGACGCGACGGTCGCTGTTGCCGGTGGATCCAAATCGCGGCGGGCCCTGCCGGAAATTGGTGGAAAGTTCGGACCGTATCGTATCCTCAGTCTGCTGGGCCGGGGTGGCATGGGAGTTGTTTACGAAGTCGAGGAGCAGGAAACAGGTCGGCGGCTTGCCTTGAAAGTTCTCGGCCGGAAGTTCGATTCACCTTCCGACCGTGCCCGCTTCCTCCGCGAGGGACGACTGGCCGCCTCGATCAATCATCCCAACAGCGTTTATGTGTACGGCACTGATGAAATCGAGGACACCCCGACCATCGCCATGGAAATAGTGTCCGGCGGCACGTTGCAACAACGGGTAGAAAACCAAGGCCCCATGCCCGTGACTGTCGCCGTGGACACGATTCTCGAAATCATTTCCGGTCTGGAAGGGGCGCAGGCGATCGGCATCTTGCACCGCGACATCAAGCCGGGGAATTGTTTCGAAGATGCCGGTGGCGCGGTCAAGATCGGTGACTTCGGTCTTTCGATTTCCACCTCGGCACGGGTGGAATCCAATATCACCGCAGAAGGCGCGATGGTGGGGACACCGGCGTTCTGCTCGCCCGAGCAACTCCGCGGTGACGATTTGAATGTGCATTCGGACATGTATTCGGTGGGCGCGACGCTATTCTACCTGCTAACCGGTCGTCCGCCCTTGGAGGGGCACAATCTTGCGCAACTTACGGCGAACGTGCTGGAGAAACCGGCGCCTTCGCCTCGAGAACTCCGCAAAGAAGTACCCAAGGGCCTGTCGAGCATAATTCAACGCTGCCTGGCCAAGCAGCCTGCAGATCGCTTTAAAAGTTACGGAGATCTTCGCCAGGCGCTGGCTCCCTACGGCTCGACCGCGCCCACGCCGGCGACCTTGAGTCTCCGCTTCCTGGCCGGCGTGTTGGATATGCTTGTTATCGGTCTGGTGGGAGCAGCGATCTTTTTTCTGTGCTTTGGAAGTATGATGGATTATTGGACGCTCGTTTCTGAGGGTTCAGTACAGGCGTTGTTCTGGATGCTGGGGAGTATTTGCACGGTCCTACTTTACTATGCGATATTCGAGGGACTTTGGGGTGCTGCCGCCGGCAAGGCCATCTGCCGCCTGCGTATCGTACGGCCGGATAAGAATCCGCCGGGCTTCCTTCGGGCCTTGCTGCGAGCCTTGATCTATGTCGTGCTGCCGGCGTTGCCGTCTTGGATTGTATATGGTAGTGACCCCAAGGCTGCCCTGCAGAGTTCGATGGTAATGCAACAGTTGATTGGATTCTCGTTTTACCTCTTACTGGCTCTGCTGTTCTGTACGGCCCGCAGGCGCAACGGCTTCGCCTCCATGCACGACCTGATAACGAAAACGCGGGTGATTTCCCGTACGGCGTTGGAAATTCGGCCCGTCCTTGCGGCGATCGAAACGCCACCGCCTGCCGTCGAAGACCAACCAACGGTCGGCCCATATCACGTATTGGAAACTTTGGAAACAAACGCCGATGGGCAGTGGATATTGTGTTATGACCTTCGCCTGTTGCGCAAGGTGTGGATCCACACAGTGCCGCCCGGTACTCCGCCGATGGATACGCGGGTGCATAAAGTCGGTCGGGTGGGACGCTTGCGCTGGCTCACCGGCCGCCGCTCGCCTGAGGAGAACTGGGATGCATTCGAAGGCGTCAGCGGCAAACCGTTGCTGAAGTTGATCGCGGATCGACAGCCATGGAGCCAGGTACGGTTCTGGCTTTACGACTTGGCCAGTGAAATCGGCGCCGCGGAAAAGGATGGCACCCTGCCCCCGGTGCTAGCGCTGGATCGGGTATGGATTACAGGCGACGGCCGGGCCAAACTACTTGATTTTCCGGCACCGGGCGTCAACGACGTATCTACCGAGCCCATCTTGCCGGAAACGGGAAACACGCAACGTTTTCTCAGCAATGTTGCCGTTACCGCGTTGGAAGGCCAGGTGGATTCCGCTGAGAAGACTGCGGCCGAGGTGGCAGTTACTCTGCCACTGCACGCCCGAAAATTCCTGGAACGCCTGTCGCAGTTCCCCGACGCCGATACCTTTGCCCGTGAGTTGAAGCCGCTTTTAAAGCGAGTAACTTCTGTCTCGCGATTGCGCCGCGCGGCTGTAGTCGCTGGTTGCGGGGCTTTTCCGGTACTTATGAGTATTTTTATGATTTTCGCCATAGCCATCACGCGACACCAATATCCGGGCATTCTGGAACTTCAGGTGTTGCTGCAGCAGAGGCAAATGAAAATCTGGGGCGGAGAAAAGAACGGCGGAGTAGACACGCTCGAACATAAGAATACGGGCGTCACCGACCGTCAGATCGCCATTTTCATCGCCAGCCATTATCGGGAGTCCATCACCAACAAAGCTATTTGGAACAGCCCGGTCGCGCTGTCGGGAATTAAAGGCGATGACCGGCGGTTCGCTGAACAGAGCGTAGCCGATTATCCCGCCCCGACAAAAGAAGAGATCGACGATGCCGATGCTGCACTGAATCCGTATATGCGCAGCCTCAAGGCTTTCGAGCCGCATCCGTTCCTGCTGACAACGGTGATGCTGGCAATCTATGTCGGCCTGCCGGCATGTATCGCCGCGATTTTGTTCCGTGGCGGCTTGGTGTTGTTCCTGGCCGGCGTGGCTTATGTGCGCGGAGACGGCAAGCGGGCTTCCCGATTGCGCGTGTTTTGGCGTGCCCTCGTAGCCTGGAGCCCGTTATGGCTGGGATTACTCAGTCTGCCAATCATTTTCCACAGCCCCAACGAGTTAGGTGAACTGCAGTTCGCGCTGATTTGCGGGCTGTTTCTCGCCTTGGCAATCATTTCCGTAGCACTGCCGAAACGCGGCCTGCCGGACCGCCTCGCCGGAACCTGGCCCGTGCCGCGCTAGTCACCACGAAAACAATCCCTCAACAAATTCGGCGGGAAAGAGTAATGAAGGCTGTCACTACTCTCATACTGATCGCCACTGGGATTATGGTTTTGTGTACGGCTGTAGTGCCACCGTGGAGTGCACAATCAACCAAGGGCGCGGATGCGCCATTCGAGCAATCTTTCGTTGACAGCCATCCGTGTGGCCATCGGCTCGATATAATCATCAACTGGCATGCCCCAAATGGCGGCGGAGTTTACATAGAATTCCAGAATCCTTTACTCCGAACCAATATCATACTGGTCCATGTGGCCATATTCATGATTGCCGGTATCTCATATGCCTCTATACGGCACAGATTACGTCAGCAACCATGAGATAGTGGTTGGTGATGATAAAATGCCGTAAGTCCTTTTTGGATAAGTGGTTATCTGTCTGTTCGGTGCGCGCAATCGCACCAAATTTAGTATAAATCCGGAAACTTTTTTGGATAGGTGTTGACTTAATCCGGGAACTTGATAAACTACACTACTGCATTAGATGGCTAATGCAGTAGGGAGCCAAATATGAAGATCGATCCAAGAAGCCACGTTCCTATTTATCTGCAAATCGCGGACGGGATTCGCGAGGCGGTGGCCGCGGGAATCTACTCGCCCGGCGAATCGCTGCCCTCCCTCCGTGTTCTTGCCCTCGACGTTCAGGTCAATCCCAACACGGTCCAACGGGCCTATGATGAATTGGCACGTGACGGTTTGATCTACTCACGTCGTGGCAAGGGCTTGTTTGTCGCCGAACAGGGGAAGGCGAATGCGCTGGAGCGAGCGCGGAAAACGGTCCGTCGTTTGTTCGATCAAGGCGTTCAAGCAGGCCACTCGGCGGGAATGGACGCGAATGACATTCGGGCCGTTTTTCAGGCTAGCATGAGTGCCAAGGAGAAACAATAGATATGACTACCCAAGTGGACGACAATTGGGCCATTGAACTTATGGGGCTGACGAAACAGTTCGGCCGCGCAACGGCCGTCGATGATCTGTCCTTGCGTGTCCCGCGCGGAAGTACATTTGGCCTGATTGGACCAAACGGGGCGGGCAAGACGACAACCATGAAGATGCTCATGGGGATTCTCCGCCCCACGGCCGGGGCCGTCACAGTGTTGGGCACGGATGTTTTCGCCGAGCCCTTGGTGGTGAAACAACGTGTCGGCTACGTGCCGGAATCGCATAACGTCGACCGTTGGATGCACATTCACGAAGCCGTGGGTTTCTGCCGGTCGCTGTACCAGTCGTGGAACGATCAGACCTGCCGGCAGATGCTCGATCTGTTCGAACTCGACCCCGATAAAAAAGTCAAGCAGCTATCCAAGGGCATGCAGGTCAAGCTCTCGCTCGTGCTGGCCGTATCGCACGAACCGGAAGTGTTGCTGCTCGACGAACCCATGGCCGGATTGGACCCGCTAGCCCGCGAAGAGTTCCTCGACGGAGTACTGCGAACCATCTGCGAGCGCGGACAGACGGTGATTTTCTCGACACATTCGCTCGACGACGTGCAGCGACTGGCGGACACCGTGGGCATTCTCTACGGTGGTCGTTTGTTGGTACATCGCAACATCGAAGAGTTGCTCGCGACAACCAAGCGAATTCGGGCCACGCTTACCGACGGCCATCTTCCCGGCCGATTGCCCGAGGAAATAATATGGCAACGCGTGCAGGGACGTGAGTGGCTGGTTACGATCGGCGACTTCACACCCGAAAAGGTTCGGCAGATTCAAGATCAAGAAGGGGTGGACCACGTCGAGGTCATCGACCTGGGGCTGGAAGATTTGTTCAAGGACTTCATCAAGGGAAGGAAGGTCGTATCATGAACTGGCTCATCTGGAGAGAGTACCGTCTCAATCGGCTGATTCTGATCGCGGGGGTAGTTTTGCTACTTCTGCCCTACCTGATCGTCCTCGTTGCACTCTTGTGGCCAAAATCTCCGCCCCTTACAGTGCCCCATGTCACGAAAGCTTTTTTAGGCGCTGCCATATATAGCCTCGTTTTATCCCAATTGACTATTACGTTACTGGGCGGTAACGCTATTGCCGGTGAGCGTGCCGATCGTTCGGCGGAATTTATCGCCTACTTGCCCTTGCCGCGGAAAAAACTCCTAGGCGCCAAGTTGAGTTTATCTTTTTTCGCTGTGTCTATAATATGGGTGACCAATTTACTGGTTCTAGGAATTGTCGCGTGTTGGATTCCGCAATTACGGCAAGATATCAATGAAGCATACAAGATTCCATACTACATTGCCCTCACTGGTTTTGTGTTCTATGGCGTGAGTTGGCTTATCTCGTCGTTACAGTCCAGTCCCACATTTGCAGTCGCCGGAGGATTGCTCACGCCCTTGAGCATTGTCATGGGCTCCACGGCGGTGGTGTGGGCATTGGATTTCAACCCGACTGAGCAATTCGTGCAAAATGGATACACGGCAATCTGCCTGATTCTAGCCCTCGTCTGTTTTTCGATTGGGACGTGGTACTATCTGAAACGTGTCGAACCATAGTAATTGATGTGGCTGGTTGTCGAAGGCTTTTTTGGGATTCTGCCATCAAGGCCGCACTTTCTGAACATACGGCAATTCGGTGCGACGGGAGTTGCTTCGCTGCTGG
>JAFGTN010000726.1 GCA_016934075.1 Pirellulales bacterium | reverse complement strand
GTCGAACTGCTGGTAGTGATCGCCATCATCGGCATACTGATTGCCCTGCTGCTTCCGGCCGTGCAAGCGGCACGCGAAGCGGCCCGGCGGGCTCAGTGCAAAAACCACCTCAAGCAAATCGGGCTTGCATTCCAGATCCACCACGACACTCACAAGTTCTTCCCCAGCAGCGGCTGGGGCGTGCGTTGGGTGGGCGATGCCGACCGCGGCTTCGGACTAAATCAGCCAGGCGGCTGGATCTACAATATTTTGCCATATATCGAACAAGAAGCCATCCACCAGATGCCCGGCGACGGCCAGCCCGGCGTGATAACTGCCGAGCAAAAAGCCGCTGCCGCCGAGATGGGCAGAACGCCAATCGATACCATGAACTGCCCATCGCGACGTGCCTCCAAGGTCTTCCCCGATCCTAAAGGATACGTTTGGGCTTTCAACCAGGACAAAGCCGGCGGTGCCGCACGGAGCGACTATGCCGCCTGTGCTGGCGCTCGCATTAGTTCTCCCGGCGGCACCGGCAACGGGCCGCAAAATATGGCGTCGGTCGATAACAACACGTTCGTCTGGCCCGACACGGACGCCATACTTTGCAACGGCATCAGCTACCAGCGCAGCACAGTAAGCATCCGCGACGTCACCGACGGCACCAGCTACACATACGCCGTGGGCGAAAAACATCTTTCGCCGGACAGCTACGCAAGCGGAACGGACAATTCCGACAACGAATGCATGTATATCGGAGACGACCGCGATATCCTCTGTTCGACAAGACCTGATGATAGAGACCGGCCACGACAGGATACTGCGGGTGTATCCAGTTACTTCTTCTTCGGCAGCGCCCACCCGAACAGCTTCAACATGACCATGTGCGACGGCTCGGTGAGGTCAATCGACTACGAAATCGATATACACACCCACAGCTATCTCGGCAGCCGCAACGACGGCCAGAAAATCGTTTTGGAAGATTAGAGCTGTATTTCACTTGTATATATGCGATTAATTCGTTGAAAAACTCGACTCCTCACACCAAACCGCTCTGCTTTTTGCGGGGCGGTTTTTCATGCGCGACAGTATTGTTTTTGGGTGACAAAATTGTCGCATATTAGCCGCTTGTAACCCAATTGTTCGCCACAAAGACCGTGTAATCCGCAAGGTTTACGCGCTGCACAAGGTCTTGCACGGCTGCCCAGACAATCGATTCGATACACGTTCCCGGATAAGCCGTTGATACGACGATAAAGGCCTTTTCTTGGGGGAATTCTGCTGTTGGAACAACCAGCCGCCACCGATACGAAACATGTACAGTGTCATGGCTGATTGATAAGCGGCGCTGCAAAGTACGCAGCCGCATGCCCAGATACCCAAACGTTTTTGGTCGGGCAAAAGTCTTGACCAAAGAAACTCACAAGGAGGTCTGTCCCGATCATGAGTATTTCGAAACACTTTATTGCCGCGACGATACTCATCGCCGTCGCCTGTCACAGCAGTTGGGCAGGCACCAATTGCTGCGAGCAGGCCGCCTGCTGCGAGCCATCATGCTGCGAAGCGTCCTGCTGTGACGACTCTTGCTGCCGCGACTCCTGCTGCGGCAAGCCGATTTTCTGTGTCGGCCCGATCAGCGATGTCGAGATCAACGGCTGGATTTCTTCGGGCATTTTCGGCAATGCCTATGGAGCAGCCCTGAACGGCCCCCTGGGATTCAACGATGTGGGTGACGGCTACACGCTCAACCAACTTTGGATATCGATCGGTAAAGAGGCTGACACCGGCGGCAGCGGAGTCGATTGGGGCGTCAAGTTCGACTACGTCTTCGGCGTCGACGGTCCCGACACTCAGTGCTTTGGCGATGAGACTTGGGATTTCGGCTGGAGCTCGGGCCGCGACTATGGCTCGGCCATCCCGCAATTGTATGGCGAAGTGGCCATCGACAATTTGACCATCAAAGCCGGTCACTTCTACACCATCATCGGTTGGGAAGTCGTCCAGGCCCCCGACAACTTCTTCTATACCCACGCCTACACCATGTACTACGGCGAGCCCTTCACGCATACCGGTTTCCTGGCCTCGTACGATCTGGGCGACAAGCTGACAGTACACGGTGGTTGGACCGACGGCTGGGACAACGCGGGGGACCCCCAAGGCGCCTCAACCTTCCTCGGTGGCTTGTCCTATTCGTTCAGCGACGATGCTTCGCTGGCCTGGGCGATGTCCACCGGAACATTGGGCGACTTCGATGGAAACCCCAACGGCGACGTCTACATGAACAGCTTCGTGTTCGAATGGAACATGACAGATCGGTTTACGTACATCTTCCAGCATGACCTGGGAGCGATTTCCGGCGTGGGTGCCACACAGGCGCAGTGGTATGGCATCAACCAATACTTCCAGTATGAACTCAACGACCGTTGGGCCGCGGGAATGCGAGTCGAATGGTTCCGCGACGACGACGGCGTTCGTATACCTGTTGATCAAGCCGGACACGGTCTCGCTGGAAACTATTACGAGATCACTTGGGGTCTGAACTACACACCCTGCGATTGTCTAATGATTCGTCCCGAACTCCGTTACGACTGGTTCAAAGGCGACACTACCAGAGGAGCCCCATTTGATAACAACACCAAATCCGCCCAGTTCTCCGGCGGCTTCGACCTGATTTACAAGTTCTAACACTACATTCACCGACACTCCAAAATCTGTGAACCCGGCCCCCATTCGGCTCGTAGCTGTTTGGGGGTCGTTTTTTGTTAGTAAGGCGAGGTTTCGAGTGTGAGGTACTGATATTTCGGTTCTCCTGTCAGACTAAACACAAAATGCAAGCGAAGTGGCGTAACGTTTAGCCTGATTCCTCCTTCGCTTGCGCTTCGGGTTAGTATTTGCTCCCTTCGCTTGCGCTTTGGATTAGTATTTTTTTGCGTTTCAGGTTAGTATTTCGCTTGCGCTTCGGGTTATTATTTTGCCACTATTTATTAGAGGCTTCCCATCTCGATACCCCCCGATACTCCCCCCTCCCCAGCGCCCCCGAACCGTGTATAATACAGAGTTTGGCCGAAAACGGCCCCCTGCATGTTACGAAACGACCTCGCGAGAAAGAACGTGGTAGAAAACAACCTCGAAGAGAACAATCCGGCTCTAAAGCGGGCGTTCGTCGCCGCGCAAACGGCCGCCGACAACCGCGGCCAAAACATCATCATCCTCGACATGCGCGAACTCACGCCCGTTTTCGATTATTTTGTCATCGCCAATGGAACCAGCCGAAGACAACTGCACGCCATGAGCGAGGAGATCGACCACGCCCTGGAAGAAGGAATGGGCGACAAGCGAATGGGCATCGAAGGCTATGAAGAAAGCCACTGGATTCTTTTAGACTACGGTGACGTGGTGATCCATCTCTTCGAGCCCGAAACCCGCAAGTATTACGCTTTGGAAGAACTCTGGGGAAACGCCCGAAAAGTACCCTTCGAGCCTAAAATACCGCCGACAGCAATGTAGGGTGCGTCCGCGACGCACCAATAGAACCGCCTTGCGCGACGGACACATTAAACGGCCGCAAGCGACTCGGCTAACAACATTTTCCGCTTCCACCGAACTCATAACTACCGCATGAACATTCGCTTCGAATTAAAGAACCGTTTCCGCGCAGCCATCTCGAATCTGGCCGACAATAGCGAAGAACTCCTGGAAATGGTCCGCCAGAGCCAGGACCCCAAGTTCGGCGATTATCAGGCCAACTTCGCCATGCCGCTGGGAAAGCGTCTGGGACGGCCGCCACGCGACCTGGCCTCCGAGATCATCG
>JAFGTN010000073.1 GCA_016934075.1 Pirellulales bacterium | reverse complement strand
AGGCTGGAAACCGTTTTGCGCGCGATTGGCATCGGCCGTAGTATTTGCGGCGATCATGGTTCTGCTGTCGGGCAAATCATTGAAATCGCCCATGATCGGCCCCAAAAAGTTTCGCACGCGACCGCAGTGGCTGCCAGTCGTTCTTCCCCATGCGGCTCCGAATAAAACGCCCGCCAACTCGCCACGTTGATTCAAGATGGGGCCGCCGGAGTCGCCTTGGCGGGCGCCGGCGGAGAGTTCGAGCATCTCGAAGGGCAGGTTGCGGCCGGGCGATACGTATTCGGTACAACGGCCGGTGACCATGCGATATTTCCCGCTGCCGTAACCGGCTATGGTCAACGGTTCGCCCTTGCGCGGGATCGTGCCGGCCAGCCGAACCGGGGATACATGCGGGCGCCAGATCACCAGGGCCGCCAGATCCCAATCGCGATCAACTTTCAATACAGTCGCGCCGGAATGAAAGCCGTCGGGAAAGACCACGGTGACCATTCCGTTGCCGTCGCGAACAACGTGCCAATTGGTAAGCACCAAACCATGTCGTTCGTTGACGGCCACCAAAGTGCCCGACCCCAACGACGCGCCATTGCGTTCGGGCACGATAATCCGCACCACGGCCGGATGGATCTGGGCGGCGGGTGACCTCCCAGCCCAGGCCGGCGCACAAAACGTGGCCGCAAGCAAAATGGTGATCGAGCTGTAAATGAGGATTCGCACGGTTTGTTTTCAGCCGGGAGGATAAAGCACGAATATAACAACGCGCATCATTTACATGCTCGACTCAATCAACTACTCCAGTGCAACATCGGCGGCCAATGTCCTACGTCCGTTGAATCGTGCAACTCCCGCCCCGTCGCTACAGCAAGTGTGTTGTGGGCAAGCCGTGCAGGCCTTAAGGTCTGCTTACGGCAAAAGCTTTGCGCGTAATGCCAACATATTTGCGCGTTTTTCCAAAAACCTGTTGCGAGATAAATGATTTTGGTTAATTTGACATCCGGTGGTCAGTTATTGCGGGGGGGTGCTTGCGTGCGGAGTTCGTCGGTATTAAAATCAGTTGATGTGTAAGCATCCCACCTTTGCACATGTCCCACCTCTGTGACTATCTCAACAAATCCCACTAAGACTTTCTCAAGGAGCATTCCATGTTAAAGCGATTTTTCCCCGCCCTGATTTTGTTAGTCTGCAGTTGTGCCGTAGCCGAAGCGGCGCCGCTGAAGGCTCTGATAATCACCGGACAAGACCGGGCGCACAAATGGGCTGAGACGACTCCGTTGCTGAAACGATGGCTTGAAGAGACCGGTTTGTTTTCGGTGGACGTACTGATCTCGCCGGGATACGGCGGAGATTTCAGCAAATTCAATACCGAGTTTTCCAAATATGATGTTACGGTGATGAATTATGGGTTCGGTGGCGATCCATGGCCCCAGAAGGTGAAGAAGGCATTGGACGATTACATGAAAAGTGGCGGTGGATTGGTGATTTATCACGCGGCCAACAATGCTTTTCCCAAGTGGAAAGAGTACAACGAAATGATCGGCCTGGGCGGTTGGGGCGGCCGAAACGAGAAAGACGGACCTTATATCCGTTGGCGTGACGGAAAGGTAGTGCGTGACATGACGCCGGGCCCTGGTGGTTCGCACGGTCCGCAGCATGAATTTGTTATCGAGGTCCGCGACGCCGAACACCCCATTACCAAGGGCCTACCGCCGAAGTTCATGCACTCGGCCGACGAGTTGTATAACCGTTTGCGCGGTCCGGCCAAGAACCTCACGGTGCTGGCCACGGCTTATTCACCCAAGGAAAAATCAGGTACGGGCGAAAATGAGCCAATACTGATGACGATCAAGTACGGCAAGGGGCGAGTGTTCCATACGGCTTTCGGACACGGTGCCAAGCATCTGAAGAGCGTTGCCTTTATCGTTACCTTTCAACGCGGAACCGAATGGGCCGCTTCGGGCAAAGTGACGCAGAAGGTGCCCGCGGATATGCCGGGAGCGGATAAGCCTGTTTTGCGGAAGTAAGAGAACAGGACGAAGGTCTTAAGACATAAGCCTTGAACATTGATCATTGGACATTGATCATTGTTCCTTGAACATTAATACACCCCGGAGTAATTTCTCGTGACCAATCAATCCAATAATATTCAATCAGTTAACACGTCGCGCCGTAACTTCTTGAAAGCGGCTGCCGGTTCGGTGTTTGCGGTGCCGGTCGTATGGACCGGAACCAGTGCGTTGGGGGCGGAAGCCAAGAACGATCGTATTGGCGTGGCCGCCATCGGCACAAGCCGCTATCGGCCGGGCACCTGGGGTAATCCTAATGAATTCGACGGCCGTGGTACCACCATCGGTCGCCAAGCCGCCGACTTTGGCAATATGCGGGCAGTGGTCGATGTTAACGATCGGTTTTCCGGCTTTTTTTCTGAAAATTATGGTAATGGTTGCAAGACATACAGAGACTATCGGCATGTGCTCGACCGCAAGGACATCAACGCCGTGACCATTGGCACGCCCGACCACTGGCATTCGAAAATTGCCGTGGATGCAATGCGGGCAGGCAAGGACGTTTACTGTGAGAAGCCGCTCACGCTGACCATCGACGAGGGTAAGATTCTCTGCCGCGTGACCAAAGAGACCGGGGCAGTTTTCCAGGTGGGAACGCAGCAGCGTAGCGAGCATGATCTGGTCTTTCTCAAGGCGGCTGCGATTGTAAGAAGCGGTCGCTTGGGGAAAAAGATCAAGGCGTTAAGTTCCGTGGGTCAGCCCGACTTTTTGGAGCTGAAAACCGGTGCCGGTCCGTTCAAGACCATGGCGCCGCCCAAAGAGCTTGACTGGAATATGTGGCTGGGACAGGCTCCGGTCGTAGAGTATTGTCCTCAGCGATATTGCTATGACTGGCGATGGTGGTTGGCGTATTCTGGTGGGCAGGTTACAGATTGGGGTGTGCATCATACGGACATCGCCGTCTGGGCGATGGGCTTGGATGATACGGGGCCCACGCACATTGAAGGGAAGGGTACCTTCCCAGGTGTAAAAGACGGATACGATGTGGCAACGTCGTTCGATTGTAATATGAAGTTTGCCGACGGGCAGGAAATACGATTGTATAGTGGGAAAAACGAGTTAATTTTCTCGGGAGATAAAGGTCGTATTCGTGTTAATCGCGGCGGTTTGACCGGCAAGCCCGTCGAACAACTCACAAAAGCGGACAACGATGAGTTGGCCGGCATCATGAGCAAGATCTATCGCGGCAAACAGCCGGGCAGCCACATGAAGAACTTCTTCGACTGTATCCGCGACCGTTCACTACCGGTAGCCAACGTGTACTCTCACCACCGCGCCGTGAGCTGCTGCCACCTGGCCAACATTGCCTTGCTGCTGGGACGGCCACTCAAGTGGGATCCAAAGAAAGAAGATTTCATTGGAGACGCCGAAGCCAGCAAGATGCTTTCAAGAAAGCAGCGTAAGGGTTTTGAGATTGTTTAGGCCGCCTTTGGCTACTATTTCAATCAGAAAAATGGCTCATTTTCAACCCAGCCTTACAGCCCGTTGAATAAGTAGGTCCCGCTTCCCGAGTGGGACTTTGAAGTGGAGAAAATCCGTTTGTTTCAGGTCCCATCCGGCAGACGGGACCTACTTCACGCGCCGAAAATTACATTTTCAACGGGCTGCAAAAGACAACAGCCTATACGATTCTAGATATTTAGTAAGACGATCCAGATGATGATAAATGGTGAATTTCTCTGGCTTTCTAGACAGTATTTAATATTCTTAAATAATGCCGAATATTCGTTGACTCTTCACATTAGTTCTGCTACATTGATTTTGATATGAGTACGCAGAACCAAAAAACTCAGCGCGTTTTGCAGTTGGCCGACATGATTGTGTCGGACATTCGCGATAAGGGGCTGGGCGCGGGCGATCGCTACTTGAGCACGATCGAAACCGCGCGGATGCTTAAGGTTGATACGACCGACGTCAATAAGGCTATGCAGCTTTTAGTCAAACGGCATGTGTTGATGCGACGGCAGAGGCTGGGAACTTTCGTTGGCAAAGGGCTCGACAGAGGGCATGTGGCCGGCTTGCGAAAAGTGCGAATTTTTGTCTCGTATAGTGAGGTACGCGATGAGGGGTTGTTCGACTCGGAAATCATGATGGGTTTGCAGGAGTCGTTGCCTCATGTGAAGTTGAGCGTTGACTTCATTTCACGCGAGCGGGAGGCCAAAGAATTGAACCACTTGATCGGCGAGATTCTTCGTAATCCGGAGCCCGAGGGCTTGATACTCACGGCCTCGACACTTTTCATACAACGCGCGGTGGCCGCGTCGGGTTTGCCGGCGGTCGTTTTGGGGCATCTGCATCCGTCGGTGAAGGGTTTGTCGTTTGTCGACAGCAATCCCTTTCAGATAGGTCGCGAATTGACGAACTATCTGCTAGGGCGGGAGTGCGGGCGGATCGTGTGCGTGTTCAGGCAACACATGCTGCCGGGTGACCATATAATGTTGGATACGGTGGCCAAGACGCTTTCTGAGCATGGTGAGCCTGGCTTCAATCTGGCGGTGCGTTGTTTGCCATTCGACCGTGCGGTTATTGCCGCCGAGGTTGAACATTTTTTAGATACGAGCGAGGAGCCGGTAGGTTTTTTGGTTCGAGTGGCGCCCAAGGCAGACCTGGTCTACGATACGATTTGTGAAAGATTCGAAGAAAGTCGCGCAACGGCTATGGTTGTATCTGCCGATGATCGCTACGGCTCTGATGGAAAAGAACGTCCGTATGCGCGCATTAGGCCGCAAATTTCGCAAAAGGAACTGGGCAAGCTTTTGGGCAGGATGCTGGTCGAACGTGCCGAAAACGGTCCCGCGCATATTCAGTCGGAATTGTTGGAAATGCAGTTGATTTATCCTGAGAACTTTTGACACAAGCCAATCGCCCAAGACCAGTATTCTTGGAGTCGAAGAATGGGATTTCGAAAAAACAAAGGATTCACGCTCGTTGAACTTTTAGTAGTGATCGCGATCATCGGTATCCTTATCGCGTTATTGCTACCGGCCGTGCAGGCGGCTCGCGAGGCGGCGCGGCGCATGCAGTGTGCGGGCAATTTAAAGCAGGTTGGGCTGGCCTTGCACAACTACCATGCTTCGTACCGTTGTTTCCCGCCGGGAACGACATGGAATTGGTCCAAAGCCTATTATGGATGGTCCTGGAGCGTTTTTATTTTGCCGTATCTTGAGGCCGGTGCGCTCGACGATGCCATCGATTTCGATTCCGCGTATTGGCTCACGGGCGGATGTGAGTCGGGGGCATATTCGCTGCCGATTTATAACTGTCCCAGCGATCCGCAAGCCGGTGGCTGGTCCGAATGGTCGAGTGGTCAGTCTCTGGGCAAAACGCCTGTCGAAGATTACCGCACAACAAATATCACAGGTGTGGCCGACAGCCTGATCTGGGAACGCAATGATCCTTATGGCGAGAACCGCAACGGCATGTTGTTCGCCAATAAATCGATCCGCATATCCGACGTTACCGACGGGACCAGCAGCACGCTTTTTGTGGGCGAGGTTACCGGAGCGCGAGGTCGACACCCCACTGAAGGCGACGCCTGGTTCCAGCATACTTGGTTCGCCTACAACTGCCACGGTCTGCGGTATGGCATCAACGGGCCCACCACCCTGCCCGGCGGCCGAAACGATTCGCCCGGCGGCGACCCCATCGACGGCGCGGGCTATCCGTCAAACAATCGGCACGCCGAGTTGTTCGCCGAGTTAGGTTTTTCCAGTTGGCACCCCGGCGGCTGTCACTTCGGCATGGTCGACGGCAGCGTCCATTTCTTCACAACCGAAATGGATCTCGCTGTGCTACAAGCGCGCGCCACCCGAGCCGGTGGGGAAACAATCGATGCTGAGTTTTAGATACTGTTTTCTGCTATACTAATACACTAACCCGAAGCGCAAGCGAAGGGAGAATCAAGGATAAAGATCACTTCCCCCCTTTGCTCGGGCTTCGGATTAGTATTATAGAAAATATTAGCGCAGTTTCCCCTCAAGATACTTACCCACCCCAACACCACCAATCCGGAGAAAACCCAATGAACATTATGAAAACTCGTATTCCACTTTTAATTAATTTAATCCTTATTGTGGCCATGCTTACCGTGACGGCGCCAAACATTTTTGCCGCCGAAAAAATCGAAGACACGCTTGCGGTCAAGGTTAAGAAAGGCTTGCATGGGCCCCGGGGCATGCCCGGCGATTTTGTGCAATTGAAGGATGGCACGCTTCTGATGTCTTATACCAAAGATGGTTCGATCATGGGCATCAAGTCGAAAGACGGAGGCAAGACGTGGGGCGAGTCGTTTGTGTTAGTACCTGGTCCCAAGCCGCCGGCCGACGGGTATTATTGCCATCCTAGCTTCTTGCGTCTTAAAGACGGGCAGATACTCTTGGCCTATAACTACAGCACGCACCCCCGCACGCCTTATTTTGCCCAGGTTTATATACGCCGTAGCGCGGACGAGGGAAAGACTTGGACCGATCAGTATTGTATTACCCCGCATCCGGGATATGTGCTGGTCCACAACGACAAGCTTTTTAAGCTGTCGAGCGGCCGTATCGTGGCGACGGGCGAGTACAAAGCCCATATGCCCAGCACTCACGACCACAGCGGCTATGTGGGCATAGCGTTTTTCTCAGACGATGACGGCTACACCTGGCAAGTGAGTAAAAATGTCGTCGACATGATGCCCGTCGAGGTGCAAGAAGCCGACGGTGTCGAGTTGAAGGATGGGCGAGTGATGATGTTTGCACGCACCTATAGCGGCTATCCGGTGCGAGCGTATTCCAAGGACGGTTGCAAAACCTGGTCGAAAGGCGAGCCCATTAAGCAGTTGCGCATGCCTTATGCGGGCTTGCCCACCGTGCGGCGCATCCCCTCCACCGGCGACTTGCTATTCATCTGGATCAGCGAACGGTCGCAAGACAAGGATAATCCCAAGATCCACCGCCGTTGCGAGCTTTCCTCGGCCATTTCCAAGGACGAAGGGAAAACATTCGTGCACCAGCGTAAAATCGTAAGTGATCCCGAAGACGATTTTGGATATCAGGCGATAGAGTTCCTTGGCGACAAAACAGCGGTTCTAGCCTACCATGCCCGCGACGGACTGCATGTTGCCCGTATTCCCATAGATTGGTTTTATGGCAAATAGAGTCTTGCCCGAAATCGTCACATTTGAACAAATCGCCGCTTGTGGATGTCCAACAGCGATGCTAATATGTCATCGAAGGTTGCAGAAATACATACGGAATCAGCCGCCAGACGAAACCGCGGCCAAAAGTCGGCAATTACGCAAATTGATGTAAGCTATTGCCGCCGAACAACTTACCTAACATCAGCGGGAGTAACTCAGTGGCAGAGTGCTAGCTTCCCAAGCTGGACGTCGCGGGTTCGAATCCCGTCTCCCGCTCTTTCAGACAGCCGTTGACCAGGGTGGTTGACGGCTGTTTTCTTTTGTCCCCACAAGCACTTACGACGATTGCTTGGCTTGTTTCTTCTGGGTATTGTTCAGCGGTCATTTTGACCACAGAAGACAGCGATTTGCACGGTTTGTCGAGCTTTGGTGCAAGCACTGGTGCAATCTTTGAGGGGCTCTTATCCTCGGTGCCAGTTGCACTTAGGACGGCTTGATTCGTTTCGACTTCACACCTCAGGGGGAGATTCGGAAGCGATTCGATTGCCTCGGCCACATCCAGCAGCTTGGGGTCGGTGTAGGTGTTCATGGTCAAGTCGAGGGAAGAATGCCGCATAGCAGCTTGGGCCGTTCTGGGGGCCACGCCGGCCCGGCTCAACAGCGTACCAAACGAATGCCGCAGTGCGTGAACGTCAACCGTCCGGCCCCGTTCATCCGTCTTGGGGATGCCGGCAGCGGCAAGATCATTATCGAGGATTCGGTATAGATCCCTAGGAACCCGGAATATGGGCCTATCGGAGGGCGAAGCGGCCCCGTTGGTCTCTGTCTTGCCGGCTGAAGTAAAGCTCAGCACATCGGCCGGCTTATGGGCTTCCTCAACACTCTCTTTCAACCAACCTCGAAGGTCGGCTGCAAGGTCGGATCGGATAGGTATCGAGTTACCTTCCCGGTTTTTCTCGTTCGCGGCATCCAAAGTCAGGAAGGCCGGGTTGGCGTCTAAGTCCAATTGCCCCGTGGTTAGCGTGGTAAGTTCCTTTTTGCGTAGCCCAGTCAGAACCATAGCCTTGTATATCATCGCCCTTTCTCGGCCAAGGCGTTCCCGGTCTGCCAGAAATTCGGGATTACCCTTCAGCCTTCCCCGAGCCCGCCCGGCAGCGTCGGCAATGGTATCGAATGCCAACGGCTTGGCCGTCCAGGTAGCACGGTTTTTACCCTTGGCAGATTGCTTCGACTTGTGAACAGTTTCACGGCCGTACTCGGCCAAGGGGCGCAGATGGGCAACGTACAGCAATCGTGCAAGCTCATCCTCGGTTAATGACCGGCGAACCTTGCGGCGGTCGGCTTCCTCATTTGCCCTCTTCACTTTCACAAAGGGATTTATCAAAAGCCGGTCGGTTTCAATGCACCAGTTGCAAAACGCGATAATAGAAGTGCGGTCCAAGTTTCGCGTTCTAGCCGATATCCCCTGCTTGGTTCTAGATGCGAGATACTTTTCTAATGCTTCACGTTTCAGATCTGTCAGATACCCGAACCCGCAAGCATTGGCAATACGTTCCAGACATCGACGAACGTTTGCCCTGTGGTCGGCTGATGTTTCATCGGCTTCGAGCTTTATCAGATAAGCTTTGACATGTTCGGCAATAGAAACATCTTGATGGTCGGCAATCGAGTCTTCGGCGACGGTTATCACCTTTGCTTTTACCAATTCGGCCCGGCGTTCCAGATCGGTCAGTACCCGACCGGCGGCTTCCTTGTCACGACAACCGGTCGCCTTTTCCTGAACCACGCCCGAACCGTCGCGGTATTTGGCCGTGTAAGTGCCGGCGGTAACTACGATCCGGTCGGTGCCATTCTTGCCGACTGTCAGAGGCGCTGTTCTGGCTTTGCCCTTGGCGGGTTTCCAGCGGGCAAAGCGTTCGCCCTTACGGGTGAAGATTTCGGCGCCGGCCGGCAGTGGTTTTGTGAATGTTTTTTTGTAGACTGTACCCATTATTCGCCTTTCACTTCGGGGTCATTCTGAAGATAACCCAAGTTTTTTCGCCACTGCGAAATCTGCTTCCGCTTTATCAAGATTGCCTTTGCGTAGATAGGCCGTGCCACGTCTTTTATACGCCACTGCGTATTTCGGATCATGTCGAATTGCTTCTGTGCAATCGTCAATAGCTGTGTTGTAGTCACCCTTTTCAAGATAGGCTCCGCCACGAACGTGGTATGCCATGGCAAATTCTGGATTGAGTCGAATGACATCGGTGCAGTCGGTAATTGCTTTGTCGTAATCACCTTTATCGAGATAGGCTCCGCCACGGATGCAATATGCAAGGTGATCTTTAGGGTTGAGTCGGATAACATGGCTGCAATCGTCAATTGCCTCGTCATGGTCGCCCCTATAGCGGTGAACCCAGCCACGGGAACGGTACGCGTTGATATCTTTTGGATTGAGCCGGATGGCTTCGGTCAAGTCTGCAATCGATTTATCATAGTCGCCCTTTAGGTTGTAGATTTCGCCACGGAGGCTGTAACTGTCGGCGTATTTCGGGTTTAGACGGATGGCCTCCGTACAGTCGGCAATAGCTTTGTCGTCGTCTTCCTTGTGAAAATGGGCCCAGGCGCGATCGACGTATGCCTCGGTATGTTTCGGGTCGAGACGGATGGTTTTAGTGAAGTCTGTAATTGCTTTGTCATCCTCACCCTTTAGAAGATAAGCTTTACCTCGGATGCTATATGCCGAGACATTTTTCGAATCGAATTGGATGGCTTCGGTCAATTCGGCAATTGCCTTATCCCACTCTTCATCGTCAAATGCCTTCTTACCTCGCTCAAAATGTGTCGTTTCTTTGCAGCCGATGTTTGCCACCATAGAAATCATAACTATACCGATAAGTAGAGCACTTGTTTTTGTTCGCATGTTTCACCCCCCTTTTCGTTTCTTGGTTAACTCCAGCCCCAGACACGGCAACAGCTTGTCGACCATGTCGAGCCGTAGCGATTGTTCATCTCGAACAAATTTCATTAGTGATTGCCGTTTGACTCCGCTTCGTCGTTCTAACTCGGCAAAGGTTAACCCACTATCGTCAATAGCCTGGCGGATAATTTTGGTTGCCGTTGTCGGCTGTTTCTTCTTGCGTTTTGCCATGATGTAATAGTTATTACAGATGTTGGATTGATTGTCAAGTACCATTTACGTTTTCTAAGCGTCCGTCGCCCCACAAGGGGCGAAAGGACGCCCTTATGGTTCCTTT
>JAFGTN010000725.1 GCA_016934075.1 Pirellulales bacterium | reverse complement strand
TCTTCAAGCCAATCCGCGTAGAGATCACTTTCGGGGATGTCCTGCCGAAATGCGTAGACCAGGATATTGGCGTCGAATAATAACATCGCCCTGCTCCTTTAAGGGGCGGTTCAAAAAACTCCCCAGCTTGTGGTGTGGCTATCATGGCTGTACCACAAGTCATTTATTGTTTGTTTCTAAATCCTGCTCCATCAGGTCAAACAGGTCGGCGTTGCTGTCGAGACTGACTCCCGGCCGCAATCCTTCGCCCGACATGCGAGGCAATTTTACAGTTTTGTGGCCGCCGCCTTTTTCCTTTGCTTGCCTGGCAAGCGCCGCGCGCAGGCTGTCTTCGATAACCGCGTTGAGGGTCTTCCCGCTCTTGGCGGCCAGCATTTTGGCGTCGGCCAGCAATTGATCGTCAAGTCGAATGGTTGTCCTCATACATCAAAGCATATCGCTAATGCATCAAAATGTCAACGATCTAACAATTGTGAGTATTGCGTTGTGTCGGAGCATCCTACGCACGACCGTTCCATGCTCCAGAGTCAATTGCCGGTAAATAATCCACCCGATACAGGGGGCTCGATTGTCAATGAAACCTGTTCTTAATTAGCCCGGATTATTCATGTAGGGTGGGTCAAGGTCGCGTAAATCATTGGTGGGGCTCACAAATCGAATAATATTCAAGCATTTCGGATTTCACACTGTGAATATGACTCGCGACCGTAGCCCCACCACTGGAACTTCGTCGACACTGTTTCACTCCGTTTGAGCTCAGCGGCCCGGCAGGATAGGAATTATGAGCTTCTTGCCGGCAGCCCCCAGTAATACGGCACACACTAGCGAAGCCACGCCCAGCGACAGGACAAGGAGTCTTGTGCCGTCTTGGAATCCGCCCACGAAGGTGATCACGGCGTTCACGGTAGAGATGATCAGAAGACACGCGCCGATTACGATTTTCCGTACTACCAGCGGGCTGCTTAGGCGTTTGAACTTCATTTTGCCGTCGACTAGACCACTCAGGATTGCCCCCATCACGCTCACCGGAAGGACAAACGCCGTAAAGCACACGACCGCAAGAAGCTCGGAGGAGTAGAAGGTGGGAAATAGCATGGCAATCACGGCCAGCCCGGGCAAAAACGTGGCAAACGTCTGAGGGGTATGAACCAGGATCGGATGCAGGTCGAGGTTCAGAATGAAACGCCGCGAGGCCGAGACTCGATCCTCGTAAGGCTCGAAGGCCGATAGCGGAGCACCGCAGGCTGGACACACACGCCGCAGAGTGCTCTTTTGGGAAACATAGCCGCAAGGCTTGCACTTCATATATTCCGTCATTATTGCACCTCATTGCTGGGGCCACAGTGGAAAATAAACCATTAGTATAGAAGGACCGTCAAATCACCGCTAGTTCAGCAAGAAGTTCAGAATGCGGTTCGTCCGAGGAATTGACTGGCAGACGAGTTCCCTGCATCTAATCACCCATGAGAGAACGTGCCAGAATTCGGCGATTTTACCGTGTGTCTCACACTTCACGAGTTTGTGCAAAAATCGCACGGTCAACCACCGCGACTAGCGGAAAATTTTGCAAGTCGGCAAAGCCTGCTGGAGCTTCTCCATGCCCTCCTCGGTGATTTGAGTATTTTTGAGGCTTAGTGGTTTGGCTTTCAGCGGTGTGCAACTAAACCATGGCCCATGAATAATCAGGACGAATAGACATCGTGAAACAATATTCGCTCATCTGGTAACATCTGTGCCGGCAACGACCATCTCGACAGGGGGTCTGTTGGTTGCCGCCCCCATTTGTTGCAAGCATAATAAAGGCTTGGGAGCAAACAAAAGAGGTTACTACATGACGAAGACACCGCCCGCATTCACGATCATTCTGGTTGTTTCATTTCTGTGCTTTTCGGCCACCATGGCCGACGCCGAGACCAGGCTGCTGCGCTTTCCCGACGTGCACGGCAAACGCGTGGTCTTCTGTCACGGCGGAGACATCTGGGAAGCGTCGACCGGCGGCGGTTGGGCCCAATACCTGATGATCTTCGATCTCGCTTCGCACGACGCCCGCAAGATCGCCTTCAGTAAACGCACCGAACGTGATCCCATGTGGATCGGCGACAAGATCTACTTCGTCTCCGACCGCGATGGAAAGCTGAACCTTTACGCATACGATATTGCCCTCGACAAGGCCAAACGATTTCGCATCGCCAAGATTTATGCGGGACAGAACGAGGAATTCCGCTATCTTTCGCCGCTCACCGAAGTCGGCGTCGATGCCAATGAAGGCGATTACGTTTTGGCCATCGACGGCCAAGCGGTTCGCACTGCGACGGGTCCGAACACCAAGCCGGGCGGAAGTGAACGGTTGGCTTGGCAGTCTTGGGAAGTGGTCGATCTAGCCGGGAAATCGGCCGTAATTCAGATCGTCGACGCGCGAACGAAAGGTTGGGGGCATATCAACGTCGACCAGATCATTCAGAGTGATCGGCGACACGGTGAAGGGCCGGCCAGCCGGGAAATGGTCGTGGATAAGTGCTACCTGCATCTGCCGGTCAATAATACATCGGCCAAGCACTGGATGAGGGTGATTGTCGATGGAAAGTGCGAGCGCGAATTCCAGATAGCGCTGGCCGACAAGGATCCCGAATATTGGGTGTTTATCGATCTCAGTCCATGGAAGGGCCGCAAGCTGAAACTCGATATGGAAAAAATGCCTTTCGGTTCGGGGGGTCTGGCTTCGGTTATGCAATCCGACGATCTGCCCGGGGCCAAGCACATGTATTGCGAGCGCTACCGCCCGCAGTTCCACTTCAGCAGCCGGCGCGGATGGCTGAATGATCCCAATGGGCTGGTTTATTACGAGGGCGAATACCACCTGTTCTACCAGCACAATCCTTACGAAACACGTTGGGGGAATATGACCTGGGGACACGCGGTGAGCAACGACCTGGTGCACTGGCGCGAACTGCCGGACGCCATTCATCCCGACAAGCTGGGCACGATCTATTCCGGCTCGGCCGTAGTCGATCACAACAACACGACCGGTTTCTGCTCGGGCAAGGAAAATACAATCGTTTGCATGTACACCTCGGCCGGCGCTCACGCGCGGCCGCCCGTGCCGTACACGCAGTCCATCGCCTATAGCAACGACCGCGGCCGTACGTTGATCAAATACGACGGCAATCCCGTACTCGACAATATCGTGGGCCACAACCGCGACCCCAAGGTCGTTTGGCACGAACCCAGTAAGCTTTGGATCATGGCATTGTTCCTCGACAAGAACGATTTTGCCCTATTCTCCTCGCCCGACCTGAAGCAGTGGCGGCGGTTGTGCGATATCCCGGCCTTCGGCGATCGCGAGTGCCCCGACTTTTTCGAGTTGCCGGTCGACGGCGACAAAGGCAATACCCGCTGGGTATTCTGGGGCGCCGGCGGCATATACCTCTTGGGCACGTTCGACGGCAAGAGGTTCGAGAAGCAGAGCGGTCCGCATCGCGCGAAGTTTGGTGGCAACGACTACGCCGCGCAGACGTACGATAATATACCGGCCGCCGACGGGCGCAGGATCCAATTTGCCTGGATGAATGGTGGGAAATTTCCCGGCATGCCCTTCAACCAGCAGATGACCGTGCCGCGGGTGCTCTCGCTACGAACCACGCCCGAAGGCGTGCGGCTGTTCGTCGAGCCGGTCGAAGAGCTCAAAAAGCTTCGCGGCGAAGAACATGCATGGCGGGATCTCGCAATAAGCAAAAAGCCCAAAATGCTTGATGGCATCGACAGCGAGCTCCTGGATATCGAGGCCGTTTTCCTGCCGGGGAAAACCGGCAAAGTCGGCCTGGACATTCGCGGCCACAAGATCGAATACTCGGCTGCCGAGAAGCAGTTGTCGGTACTGGGAAAGAAGCTGCCGCTCGATCCGATCGACGGACGCATCAGCTTGCGAATACTGGTGGATCGCACATCGGTAGAGGTTTTCGCCAACAGCGGCCGCCGGCAAATGGCCGTATGTTGCCTGCCGCAGGAGGGAAAAAAGAGCGTGAGCGTCTACGCCTCCGACGACTCGACCAAAGCCCAGTCGCTACGTGTCTGGAAGTTGAAATCCATCTGGCACCTGCAAAAGTAAGCGGAACGGCGCTGGCCGCCGGCTTCCCACTCCGCCTGCAGGAACAAAGTGGGAGGGTGTCCACGGAAAATCACAATCGTCACCAGCACTGGCTGACAAGCAGCCAGTAGCACCCGGTGAGTCATGCAGCCTGGAAGCCTGCACCACAAGTGTTTCATATGCCGGGTCATGACCGGCCTACATCTTATACGTTGGTACCTTCAGGTTTTCGCCATCTTTGAGAGCCGACTGGTGGGCTACGATACCCGGCACGGTCATATTCAAGGATTTGGCGATGTCGACCATTGGCCGGCGATCTTCAAGGATGGAACGCACAAACTCTTCGCAGAGATGCCCGTGCGAACCGCCGTGGCCGCCGCTTGCCACGCCGGGCGGCAGAGGTGGGCGGTTGATATTGGGCAGCTTTTTCATGGAGCCGTGGTATGTGGTGCCATCCATCCAGCCGCGGTCGCCAAAAACTCGGCCCGTCTCGCCGCCCTTGCCGAAAGTCGACTTCGCCTTGAGCATCCGCGACGAGCCGCCTTCGGCCGTTTTGAACAAGGCGATCTCGTCGGTGAAGGGGTTGCCGTACTTGTTTTTCATCGACACCGAGGGCGGAAGTTTGCCGATTACGCCCACGCAGGAGACCGATACGAACGGCAGATCGGTAACGCCCACGTAATAGGCCGTCGAGTGCGTGGGATACCACAGG
>JAFGTN010000724.1 GCA_016934075.1 Pirellulales bacterium | reverse complement strand
CTGCGTGCCCATGCCCGTACCGGAAAGTAGCGAGCGGATATCCTTGAGCCGGCTGGGCTGGCGGTTGATAAGATACTCTCCTTCACCGCTACGATATACTCGCCGCGTGATGTGAACCTGCGGAGTATCTATCGGCAGGAGGTGGTTCTTATTGTCGAATGTGACCGTGATCTCGGCCGAGTTGGTGGCCCGCCGCGAAGACGAGCCGTTGAAGATTACGTCGGCCATCTCCTTACCGCGGAGGCTCTTAACGCTCTGCTCGCCCAAAACCCACTTGATCGCGTCGACGATGTTCGACTTCCCCGAGCCGTTGGGACCGACCACGACCGTAATCCCGGCAGGGAATTTGAACAGCGTTTTGTCGGCGAAACTCTTGAAACCGACAATTTCCAGGGCCTTGAGCATGGGCGAATGAATTTACTAACGGCAGGGTTTACCGGATTTGACTTATTGCGATCCAGTCATTTTAGCAAAGAAGGCCTTTATCGGCTGCCTCTTCTTGGCGGAATCAGCACCATTATCATCGTTATTTTGTGAATTTTCCGCTATGAAATCGGAATCTGTCTCAGTAGACCCCAAATCGCGAGGGGATTCCACCCCTCCAATGGCTGCCATTTCGTCGTATGGCCCAGCAATGCCGGATTCTTCCTCACTCGCAGCTTCTTCTTCGGCCATACGATCGTAGCGGCGACCGGCCTGCGGCAAGGCATCGATCTCGAAACGGCTCGGTAGTGCTTTCTTGGCTTTGGCGTTTTGCAGCAGTTGCACTACGTCGGGGTACGTGCCGCCCAGTTCGACAACCGCGCGAATCACTTCGCCTACCTGCATGGAGACGATTCGTTTCTGGTCAGCCATGCCCACATTGAAGCGGCTGATGGCGATCTGCTGATCGCCCACGCTGTTAACCATGATATTCGGACCGGCCTCGAGGCTCAGCGGCGCCTTGAGCTCCTGGTCCTTTCCGAAAAGAACGATCTCCGGACGTCGATTACGCGTAACATGAATCATGGGTGGCCCGTTGTTGTCTATCACATGATAGGAAAACTGTCCGCCAAGGCTTTCTCCACGGACCATCGCATCGAGGGGATTCATCGACCACAGTGCTCTAAACGCGCCGTAACGTGTTTCCGCACTGCGAACACTCAGCAGATTAGTCAACTGTTCATGAGGTGCGTATCCCTCCATCGCACTCAGGGCAGTCAAAGCGAAGACGCGGAATGCAGGTTGCTCCTGGGCCATTTGTCCCAGTATTTCTGCCGCGCAATCTACATCCAAATAGGCCAACGACTCGGCAGCGCGAAATCGGACTTCGGGATCCTTGGATGCGATACCCTCTTTCAAGGTATCGATCCCCAGTCGTCCGATTGCCTCCAATTGTAATGCCGCGTGTGCCGAGGTAATGGGATCGCAAAGCTGGCGTTCCAAAAGTGTCAGACGCTCGCGGCGCTGAGCTTCCGACTCGTGTATCGCGACAGAACGAACGACACTGATATATCGGCCCACATTGTCCTTATAGCGCGGATGTACTTGTAAATCAACATATTTCTCGGTTTTTGCCGCCGCCACGCCTTTCTGGATTCCCCCACCACGTGAGATGAAAAACCGCTTATTAATCGCTCTGGCGATTCTTGCGGCATTGGATACATTCTGATATTTATTCTTCAGCGCAAGCCCCAGCGAACGTGTACGCAACGAACGGCCGCCGCTGAGAATACGACCACGGCCCTCCAGCACCTTGCCCTCGGAACCAGCCTTGCCAGGATCGACAAGAATCGCGCCTTCGGCGATGCCCAACGTGTGACCGTCGAAAATTTTGTCGTCGCGGATAGTCATCTGTTTCAAGCGAGTTTCCATCAGCCAACCGCCGCGAAGGCTGGTGGTTTCACTACGCGATGGAACACGAATCTCGACATCGAAATGATCGCCCTTCTGAATTCCGGCTCGCAAGTATCCACGCACCTTCACAAGAGCCGTGTTATTCGAAGCCAACAGCTTACTTGGGTGCTCCACGCCACGACGTTGCATTTCCGCCAGAAGAACGGCACGTTCGGGAGACGGCGCCGGATCGCATCCAGTGCCCGGTAAACCGACAACCAGGCCGATAGCTTCGACCTTTACCGGAAACATTCCATAGGGGCCTGCCTGATCGCCGACCAACTTGACCTTCGAACCGCCAACCGGCGTGTCGTCGGGGCTCTGCGACCGCTTACTCCACGGATTCCAACTAGAACATCCGCTTAACAATACGCACAAGCACAACCACAACTGAAGGAATCTCATGCTTCCGTGCAATCCTTCCTGGTTCAGGAACAAATTCGATCCGCATAGACGCTTGTCCGGGACACCCGCAAAAGTCCATCTCGGCGGTATATGTAAGGCGGGACTTTAGAGATTTACACCGGCAGGGTCAAGAGTGATAGACTACAGATTAATGCTAGCAACCCCACAAAACTAGGCAATTTAGTGGATACAGCGAACATTGGCAATTCTCTCCACCGTCTTACTTTTCGAACGGGGGGAGTGTATACTCATGGCACTTGTTTCGGATAACATTTTTGTCCGTGGCAGCTTTTCGTTATTTTAACCCATTTTCCCGCCGTTTGATTTTGACAAGGAAGACGCTCATGGCATCCAATTTGCCCGACTATGTAGCATCCGCTCAACCGGTTCCTCAAGCGAACCGCATCCCTTGGTTCAGCAGCACGGCCCAGACCTATGCTGGGATCATGCTGTGGTTTGTTTTTTGGCAAGACATTCCTACCGGTGGTGGAGCCGCCGGCGGCACCTTGTCGCACGGCGTCGGCCTGGCCTTGCTTGGTGTGATCCTTGCCGGTTTGTTGTGTCACTTTCTGTATTATGTCGTTCCCGGCATGTTGGGTATGAAAACCGGATTGCCCTTGTATATCGTGGGCACATCGACCTACGGTGTTAATGGCGGATTTCTGATGCCCGGCTTCTTGATGGGTATTTTGCAGTTCGGCTGGTTAGGCGTAAACGCTTTTTTCGCGGGCGTTTTACTTTGTGCGCCGTTCTACGAAAATCCAATGGATGCCGTACTGACACCACCACATGCCATAGTGTCAAGCATCTGGGCAATCCTTGCAGCTTTTATGGGCCTCAAAGGTATTAGCTATGTGGCCAAAGTCGCCACCTTCCTACCTGTGATTCCGCTTGCAATTCTAATAATCCTGTTCGTTTCTACCGTGGGTGGAGTAGGCAGTTTTGATCCGGCGGTTCAGATAGATGCCCCGGCTGTGGCCAAGACCGCTCCCAAAGCAAAAGCCGACACCGACACCAATGCGGACGACAAAGCCGAAACCAAGGAAGACGCTGAAGCCAAAGCTGTTGCAGAAGATAAGGCGGGCGCTGAAAAGGCAGTCGAAGCCGAAGTGGCCGCAGCACCGCTTCCGGAGAAACTTACGAAATGGGGCGTGGTTGCCATAATACTAACCTACATCATCGGATTCTTCGCCACGGCCGGCGCCGCCGGGGCCGACTTCGGCATGAACAACCGCGACGCCAAAGACGTCAGCCTGGGCGGTCTGGTAGGCATTGCGGGCTCGACGATTTTTGCCGGCGGACTTTCACTGTTGATTGTGGCAGGAGCTTATGGAAGCGGCTTGGTGGAAGATTCGGGCGTGATGAATACCACGGCCCTGATGGGCGGCATCGTTGGTACGAAGACGGCCGCCGTGTTTATGTACTTACTCGCAATCGCAGCCTTCCCGCCGGCCTGTTTCTCGTCGTTCATCGCAGCCAACAGCTTCAAGACTACTCTGCCAAAAGTACCCCCGTTTTTGTCAGTCGGAATCGGTACAGCCGTGAGTATTTTCCTGGCCATTTCGGGATACGCAGGCGACGTGATTTCTGTCTTCTCTGTAATCGGCGCCTCATTTGGCCCAATCTGCGGTGCCATGGCTGCCGACTACTTGCTTTCGGGCAAAAACTGGGCTGGACCGCGAGCCGGATTCAATCCGGCGGGCTGGATCTCCTGGGCGGTGGGCTTCGTAGTCGGAGCCGCCGACTTCATCCCGGCGCTTGCCGGAAAAGTTCCAGTGCCGCCGCTGGCAGCCCTGATTGTCGGCTTCGTACTCTATCTGATCCTCGCAAAAGCCGGATTGGAAAGCACGGTCATGGAAATGCCAGCGGCTGAAACGGAATAACGTTCGTTTGCACTATTTGTGTAAGATCGAATTCAAATGTAATAGAAAAACGCGGTCCGATTTTCGGGCCGCTTTTTTTATTCCATAAACAATTACCGATCCTGATGCACTTCCGGGTATTGATACCATCCTCTAGCTATGGGTAAAATAAACCTTTCCCCGATACACCCCCCAACTCAAAAGAATCCCCCATGAGAAAAATTCACCTTACTCTGACTTTGGCTGCTTTTGTCGTTCTGTTGCCGGGATTGTGTGCTTCGGCCGGCGAAACATTTCGTCCCAAACACACCATCGCCAAACTCGAAACGGGCGTTGAACCGGTCCGCGTGGTGGCCTTTGGCGACAGCATCACCGGCGTCTACTATCACACCGGAAGTCGCAGGGCATGGTGCGATATGTTGGGCATAGCTTTGCAAAAGGCCTATCCAAAAGCCAAGATCCAGATGTTCAACGCCGGTATCAGCGGACATACTTCAAGCCAGGGATTGGCCAGAATCCAGCGCGACGTGATTGACCGCAAGCCACACCTGGTGGTCGTCATGTTCGGCATGAACGACTGCGCGCGAGGCGATATCGACACCTTCCGCAAAAACACCGAGGAAATCGTCAAACGTCTGCGCGGGGCCGGTGCCGAAGTTATGCTCTGCACACCTAATAACGTCTATCCCAACAATCCGCGCCCCCAGGCACGGCTGGCCAAATACGCACAGATCACTCGCGAAGTTGCCGCTAAGATGTCGGTACCCTTGGTGGATTCCTACCAGGCGTATGAGGATGTTCAAAAGAAGAACAACACCGACTGGTGTCTGCTCATGAGCGAGACCATCCACCCTAACATGAACGGCCACAAACTGTTCGCCGAGAAGATAACAGAAGCGATTTCGGGCAAACCCATTTCGCTCGACGACGTTGGCCCGCCCGACGACGCCCTGGCTCATACGATCAAATTGCTTCGAGCCGGCAAACCTGTCAAGATTTTGGCCATGGAGCCATACGACAAGATCATGCCAGATGTTCTGCGCGAAAAGTTTCCCTCGGCCAAAATCGAGGCGGTAACATGGCCCGTGACGGGCAAGTCGCTTGAAGATATCGAGGTATGGGCCAAAGATGTACGAGGATTGAAAGCAAATATGATAGTGTTTGCCATACCAGAGAGTATGGCACAGAAGACACAAACCAAAGAGAGCGAAGAAACGTTTGTGCGAAAATATACATGGGCCTTGGCGCTTTGTTTCGGCTATGGGCCGTCCACCGGAGACGTTGTACCGGTGCTGCCATCGGTGACAAAACCGGTCGACGATCCCGGAAAATCCTGGGAGGCACTCGCCAAACGGATCATTCGCGGCTATGATGTCGAGTTCATCCAGCGTCCGGCGGGCAACACAAAAAACGCTCGACAGATAGTAACCGACTGGGTCGACAAACACCTGGCCGCTCACGGAAAATAAAAGGAGAACAGAAATGACCACCAAAGGCTCTCCAACCACGCTTGTACACAGCGTGTATTTTGCCCTCAAGGACAAATCCGATCTGGCTATCGAACATTTTATCGCACAGTGCGATAAGTATCTGGCCGACCATCCGGGCATCGAATACTACTTCGCAGGCCGTCGCGCCAGCGACCTGAACCGGGCAGTCAACGACGATCGCTTCGACGTGGCCTTGCTGGTAGTATTCCAAGACCGCCATTCGCACGATGTATACCAAGCAGCCGACATGCATCGCAAGTTTATCGAGAACACACAGGACGGCTGGGAAGAAGTCCGTGTATTCGACGCCGGCGGCAGCGATGCTTAGACGCTAGAAGATGACTACGGGGGGATAAAACTATCAACACCCCCCGTCGGCTGGGCACTGAAATTCACATTTTCCAAATTTGGAATCGGCTGCTACACTATTTCATTGGGCAGTATTTAGCCGGTAACTGCCTTCGGCAACAACCACACCTACCTACCCCACCGCGAGTCTCTCGCCTTGAACACTCGCCCCACCACATCAACTTCCGCACCCGTGCCACAAACATCGGGCCGATTTCATGCGCTCCTGGAAACGGCATTGATTTTCGTGGTTATTTTCATCCAAGGTGCGTGGCCGGTGCCCGACGTAAATGAGCCATACTACCTGACGAAAACCATCCATTTCTGGAACCCCGACTGGTTTGGACATGATTTTTTTCTCGACTCGGCCGACACTCACACGGTTTTCTATTTCACTTTCGGATGGCTAACATTATTTTTGTCGCCGCTGATTGTGGCTTGGGTGGGGCGGCTGCTGACCTGGTCGCTGTTGGCCTGGAGTTGGCGCCGCCTTAGCATGGCAGTTGTGCCCGGCCGTTGGTGGTCGATCCTTACCGCCGCAATTTTCCTTTGCCTTCTGGACCGCTGTCACATGGCCGGCGAATGGGTGGTCGGCGGTGTCGAGGCCAAAGGATTCGCCTACGTGCTTGTGTTTCTGGGATTGGAGAATCTCGCGAAAAATCGCTGGAACTTTGTGTGGTTGTGTTTCGGCGCGGCATCGCTCTTCCATGTTTTAGTGGGCGGATGGTCCGTCGTAGCGGGTGGTTTTGCCTGGATGATGGCTGGATCATCAAGGCCGAAGTTCCGCACGATGTGGCCCGGCCTGCTGGCGGGTGGACTACTGTCGCTACCCGCCCTTATCCCGTCGATTCGACTGACATGGGGCATCGATGCGGAGATCGTCTCACAAGCCAACCTGGTATATGTCTTCCAGCGATTGGGACACCATCTCAACCCGGCCGTGTTTCCGACCTGGTTCATTACACGGTTTTCTCTGCTGTCCGGGCTGTGGTTTTTCATATGGGTCACAACTCTGAGAGTTGAAAAAATGGGTACGGACGCGATATGTCAAAACACCCCTGATGATGCTTCTGAAGAGTACTTCCCAACACCTTTTCCCGCCGGCGGCCACCGTCTGCAATCGTTTGTTGCCGGAAGTCTAATCATTGCGGCGATCGGAGCAGTGATAGGCTTTGTAGGCAGAAACGATCCATCATGGGCCGCCGGCTTGCTTCGCTTCTATTGGTTCCGCCTGGCGGACGTGGCGGTTCCACTAGGTGTCGCGCTAGGCGGATGTTCGCTGATATTGCTTGCACTGCAAAAAAGGCCCATGGTCGGGCGACGGTGGCTGGCCCTAGCGATTTTCATCGTCGCGGTACACTTTGGCAATCTGGCCGTTTTACGACCGGTGCCGGGCGTTCCCCGCGCCGACCGGTTGGCTCACTACGAATGCTGGCGCCACGCCTGCGAGTGGGTAGCCGATCCGCAGAACATTCCGCCCGGCGTCCGTTTCCTAACGCCGAAAATGTCGCAAACATTCAAGTGGTACACGGGCCACAGCGAAGTAATCAACTGGAAAGATATCCCCCAAGACGCAGAATCGATTGTCGAGTGGTGGCAAATCATGTGCGACATCCACCATAATCCCGACGGCATGCCGCTGCATCCATGGCATCGTTCACTGGCCTCTCAAGGCGAACAACGTCTGGAAGAGTTGGGCACAAAATATGGCGCCGACTATGTTATTACCAAGTCCCGGCCACGCTTGAATCTCCCGGTCGTGTACAAAAACCCGGCATACATAATCTATAGACTTAAAAACAATGGATCAGATGAAAAGCAACGCAGGCCGGGGCATACCTCGGCTCAACCACAAAGGGGCGACTGATAAATAACCTAGTTCGATGGAGATTAAAACCATGTCCTCGCGGATCTTTTTTGCATTATTCTTTGTTACCCTTTCCACAACCGGTGTTTTTGGAGCCGAGATACAAAACAAAAACAACGAAGCCGGAATGTTTCCCTTTGTGATTTCCTACGACGCGCCGGAAAATGCCACGAATGTTTCATGCTGGATGCACCGGCCGGCCGGTAAGTATGGTTTCGTGCGGGCCGAAGATGGACATCTTGTAACCGATAAGGGCCCGATTCGATTTTGGGCCACCAATCTTTGTTTCGGTGCTTGTTTTCCTTCGAGCGAACAAGCCGAACATATGGCGGCGAGGATGGCAAGGCTGGGGATAAACTGTGTACGAATGCACCACATGGACTCGTATTCAATCTGGGGCGACAGTCCCAACCGCACGATCATCGATCCCAAACAACTCGCAAAACTGGATTATTTGATCTATAAACTCAAACAGCATGGCATTTACACGAACATCAACTTGCACGTCTCGCGCTGGCTTGGTGAAAAAGAAGGCTTTCCCGGCCAGGCAGGTCGCCCGAAATATGATAAAGGCCTCGATAATTTCGAACCTCGCATGATCGAATTGCAAAAGAAATATGCCAAAGATCTGCTCACACACGTCAATCCACATACCAATACGGCCTACCTCAACGAACCGGCCGTTGCCATGGTCGAAATCAATAACGAAAACGCCCTGACCTCGAGTTGGGCCTGGAACAAGTTGGATGAACTACCCCAACCGTACATCGCAACCTTCCGCAAACTGTGGAACAAGTGGCTGTGTGACAAATACGGCACAACAGAGAAATTGGCCAAGGCCTGGAACAGCGAGCGCATACCCCTGGGTAATGAGATGCTCAAAAACGGCGACTTCTCACAAGGTAAAATGCCACCATGGGTGCTCGAGACGGATTCGCAGTGCAAGATAGAATCTTCGCTTCAGTCGGGAAAGGTCGGCGACGGAGCAGCTCGCAAGTCATTTTTGCGATTTGTGGTTACGCAAACAGGAAGCGTCGCCTGGCGACCACAACTGATATATTCGGGCTTTCCGCTGAAAGCCGATACACAATACACGCTGACATTCAAAATGCGCAGCGACACCAAGCATAGAATCGATATCGGCTGCAAGATGGCTCACGAGCCCTGGGAAAACCTGGGATTTTTTAACCGCATCGAAGTCACACCGGAGTGGAAAGATTATCACTTCGCATTCACCGCCACTCAGGACGAATCCAATGCAAGAATTAATTTCAACAAGTTCGTACCGGGAACCTATGAAATAACCGATGTTTCACTCCGTTCCGGCGGCACGGTGGGATTACAGCCGAATGAAAAACTGGAAAACGATACCGTATCTGTCTTGCGCCATGGGCAACTATGCAGTACACCCGCGGCAAGACGTGATTTCATCGATTTCATCTGGGAGCTCGAAGACAAATACTGGCTGGGAATGTACCGCTTCTTGAAGGACGACCTGGGCCTGCGCAGCGTGGTCTCGGGAACACAACGCGGATATGGACCTGTTTTCCCGCAGGCCAAACTCGATTACATCGATTCGCATGCTTATTGGAAACACCCGGATTTCCCCGGCCGGCCTTGGGATCCGGGCAACTGGACCATGCATAACGTGCCCATGGTCAACGAGCCGGCCGGCACGCTGGAACGTTTGGCCGGCGGGCGAGTGTGGCGGATGCCGTACACGATCAGCGAATACAACCATCCCACTCCGAACCAATACGCGGCCGAAGGATTCCCCATGATTGCCGCGGTCGGCCGATTTCAGGATTGGGACGGCATTTTCTCGTTTGCATATTCACATCAAACAAATGCAACCCCGCGTAGGACCGAAGGCTTCTTCGACATTCGCAGCAATACGGTCCAACTCGCGCACATGCCGGCTTGCGCGGCCATGTTCCTACGAGGCGATGTACAGCCTGCTCGCAAAACATTCTTGACTAAAATTTCTCCTCACATGGAACGTGAATCGCTCTACAAAAAGCTCAACGGCTGGAGCTTGGATACCGCTCATTTCGGTCTCGACAGGTTGACTCCACTAGTTCACGGAGTTGCCATGCAACTAGTGAAAGAAGGCAAAGGCGGAAAGATCGACTCGGTCGAGGCCGGTGGTAAAACAGTCGAAAAAGTCAAGCCGCCCGAATTCCCACAAACGCAAAAAATATTCATCTCTGACAACGGGCAATTACGCTGGGATCTGTCGCTGGATAATGCGGGCTTCTTTACGGTCGATACACCACGTACCAAGGTTTTTACGGGATTCAGACGCCAAAACACCTTTATTCTGGGTAACGTTAGCTTGAACGTGAAAAAAACACGCTTGAATTGGGCAACCGTTTCCATGGTCTGTATCGACGGTGAAGGTTTCGACCGGCCTGGACGGATTCTCATCTCCGCCACCGGACTTATGCAAAACCATGGCGCAAAACTGCGTAAGATCGGCGACGATCGCGTAACTTATGGCCGTAATTGGGGGAGTGAACCGGTAATGTGCGAAGGTGTGACGGCGGAAATCACATTACCGGCCGCCGCGGAACGTGTTCGGACATATCCGCTTGACGAATCGGGGAACCGCCGCGATGAGATGGAAGTTGGTAGTGATAACGGTCAAGCCAAAATCATCTTGGGACCGAAATACAAAACGGTTTGGTACGAAGTAGTAATACGTTGAGGCGCCAACTTACACAAACTCTTAAGTTCGACAACGCCTAGCTATTTTCAACCTGTTCAACCAATTCCACTTCGACCAATGCACGCTGTGGCGGTTCAGCCGCGGCCACTATCATGCGAGTCAACCTGGCCAGAAAGTAGAGTACCAACGGCATGGCGGCCAGAATCACCAGCATGGCCAGTAAGGCCGCTGGTCTGATATTATTTTCGGTAGTGGGTTTGGTAAGGATGGTTTCGATCCTGAATGCCAGCATGATCGGGATAGTCATGACTACGGCGAGGGTGCCCGGGATAATTACCGCAAGAAAAAGCACGCGGTGCGCGGGTCGCTGAATTCCGGCCCGGGACATGAACTGCACGCTTTTCATCCACAGGGTTCCACACGCAAAAACCGCAAAAATATCAAAGAGGTGCACCGACCACATTTGCGCGCCATATCCCACTCCAAGTTGCCAATGAATAATCGCCATAGCAAGCTGGATGATGAAGAAGAGGCACAAAAAGTCGACAATCGTAAACTGCATGGGATGTTCGCGATCCTTGGCAGCCCGATCGACCGGACGGAAGATCCAAATTCCAATCATCCCCGAAAGCACAACCGTCGTCACAATACCGCCAATCCCCAATGGCGATAATGCAAGGTTCAGCAATATTTTAAGCTCTTCCATGATATCCTCGGTAATCGAAAGGTGATTGTTCCAGTATCATCGATCAAATTTTTGCGGCCGAGAATAAGCTTCACAAAGGTTATATTAGCAGAAATTGCATTTAAAGTGTACAGAAAAACTTTAATACCACTGTCCGGCTGCCTTTAGGCTGCAGCGCCACATAATATAGGTATGGAGATCTAGATATACTTCTTGCAGGGTGGTTTGCAACATCAGCAAATAAAGTTAAATTGAGGTATTGGTGACTGCGTAATGGCGCGCAATTTGTGGCTCAAACATCATCACGAAATACCTAAAAGGAGCAAAATCTGATGAGTTCAAATGTTGAAGGTACTCCGATAGAGATCCTTTTAATCGAGGACGATCCAGATGATGTATGGGAAACGCGTCGCATGCTCAGCGACAACAAGGTAACCAATCAGCTCCACGTGGTCCAAGATGGTGAAGAAGCCCTGGCATTCCTCCACCAAACCGGCAAATATTCCGACGCTAAACCGCCCGATTTAATCCTATTGGACCTGAACCTTCCAAAACGCGACGGCAGAGAGCTGCTGAGCGATATCAACGCAGACGAGTCGCTCAAGGCCATCCCGGTGGTGGTTCTGACTACATCACAGGCCGAGGAAGACATTCTTCGAGCGCGAGAGCTGAACTGCCACTGTTATATCAGCAAGCCCATACACATTGATCAAATCATAATGATACTTAAATCACTAGATGACTATTCTATAACCATCACCAAGGGCGCACTTAAGCCCAATGAGGAATGACATCTCACGCCGTTTCTCGCAGCGCCCTCGCGGCCGCAACCATGTTAGCCAAGGCGGGCGCGACTTCATCCCAGTTGCGTGTTTTCAAGCCGCAGTCGGGATTCACCCAGACCTGCCGCGGATCGAGCACGGCAAGTGCTTTCCGCAATAGTTCCAGCATGGACTCTGTGGTGGGGATTTGCGGCGAATGGATGTCGTAGACACCAGGGCCGATATCATTGGGGTACTTGAAATTGGCAAAGGCATCCAGCAATTCCATGCGGCTCCGTGATGTTTCGATGGAGATCACATCGGCATCGAGTTCGGCGATGGATTCGATAATGTCGTTGAATTCGCAATAGCACATGTGCGTGTGGATTTGCGTCCGGTCTGTAACGCCGCAGGAAGCCAGGCGAAAGACGTCGACCGCCCAGCGGAGATATTCACCGCGATCGGCCGCTCGCAGCGGCAGCCCTTCTCGCAAACAAGGTTCGTCGATCTGGATTACGCTCACCCCGGCGGCTTCGAGGTCGGCAACTTCGTCACGGATAGCCAGGGCGATTTGCCGGCAGGTTTCGCTGCGGGGTTGATCGTCGCGGACGAACGACCAGCACAACATGGTGATGGGACCGGAGAGCATGCCCTTCATGGGCTTGGACGTGCAAGCCATGGCCCGCTTCATCCAGTCGACGGTCATAGGCGCGTCGCGAAACACTTCGCCGTATATGATGGGCGGTTTTACGCATCGCGAACCATAGCTTTGCACCCAACCCTTCTTGGTGACCGCCATGCCTTCAAGCCGTTCACCAAAATACTCGACCATGTCGGTGCGTTCGGCTTCGCCGTGCACGAGCACGTCTATCCCAATGTTTTCCTGGAAACGGATCGTATCGGCCATGACCTTTTCGAGAAACGACTCGTATTGCTCAAGTGTGATATCGCCGCGGCGGTAGGCAGCGCGGGTTTTGCGGATTGCGGGCGTTTGCGGAAAAGAACCTATAGTCGTGGTGGGGAAGGGCGGGAGATTCAAGTTCTGCTGCTGGACCTCACGGCGCTCGGCGAAGGGGCTCTTGCGACAGAGCATGGAAGGCTCGATCTTTTCAAT
>JAFGTN010000723.1 GCA_016934075.1 Pirellulales bacterium | reverse complement strand
TGCATGCCGCCCCAGCAGATTTCGCCTTCGGCGGCCAGTCGTTCGCCATGGTCTTCGGCGATTTTGCAGGCTTCGGTGAAGGTGGCGGCGATTTTCTTTGTGTTGCCGACCGGGTCCTCGGCCCAGGAACCGGGATCGCAGGCCGAGTCCAGCCGCACGGCACCGTTGGGGCGGATGCCCAACTCGCGCAGCTTCCGGGCGATGCGGCAGCCCTTGCCGACCTGGGCGAGGAAGTTCTTCTGGTCGGACGCGCTACCCATGGCCGAACCGCCGCCGGTGGGCGGCCAGACGGGCGCAACGACCGTACCGATTTCCAGGTTGCGAGCACGCGCCTTGTCGGCCAGTTCACTGATCTGGTCGTCGGTCGAATCGATGTCGATATGCGGCAAGAACAGGAAGAGGTCGAAACCGTCGAACTTCACGCCGTCGACTTCCGCCGTGGCCGTAAGGTCGAGCATTGTGTCCAGATCGATGGGCGGATCGCCACCATCGCCTTTGCCGACCACGCCCGGCCACGCGGCGTTGTGGAGTTTGGGAAAGTTATTTGCTGTCATTATTGTCCTTTTTTCTAAATGTAATATTTGAGGGTATGGCAAAAGTATCCTTAGGAATGGTATCCAATAATTCAAAATGTTCGAGTAAGAATCGCGAACTGACTTTCCCGTTACTTGATGTTACTTCTTGCATTGGAATAACGAGCTTTTCTATCTGTTTAAAATCAGAAAAGGTTTTTTTGTCGATTCTCTTGGCGGGTAATGATAGTGGATTGTTGCTTTTTCGTAGTACAGGATATTCCGTTTCTATCACTCTGAGGTAGCCGTGTTTCTTATCGAAAAAGTAAAAAGAGTTATTTCCATATTCATCTTGAAGCTGAATGCCAACCATGGTTTTTTTATCGTCTTTCTGCGGAGGCAAAAGTGTGCATTCTGTTGTTTCAAGTCTTAGTAGATCCTTGAGAAATGACAACGGATAAATGTTTTTTACAAGTACTTTTGGAGGAACATTTATAGGTGACACATTTTCATCATTTGTGATTGACCATGTCTCTTCATTAACAGCAAGTACCCTAATGCGGCGTTCTCTTCCTTCAATATTATCTTGGCAGATTTGCGATAGTTTATCAGGAAGCTGGAAATGAAGATCGAAACGTGTTGGTCTGCCTAGAGTATTGAGTGTGCTTTGAATATGACCTTTTGTTATTTGTCGGATGGTGTTTTTGCCACCGTGTGCGTCTATTGCGCGGTGGATGATCGCTTCAGGAGTTGTCAGAACTGGCTCAGATGGCAAAGAACCTTTTTGTGCCAAATTCACTTGACGATCTTTCGGGATGCTTTCAGGTGAAATGGACTTTTTAGTGGAGCATCCAATCAATGCACAAATCAACAACATATGCAACAACCAAGTTTGCGGACACCATGAAGTATGATACACAGCACTCACACATTTGGAAGAGATGTCACACATGAGTGATTTTTTAGGGGGTCAAAATACTGTGGTTATTAAGGAATCTAATGTTTGATGGATATATGTAAGCAGAACCACGAAGAGCACGTTTTTGACGCGCCCTTCGCGGTAGAGTTGCGGCTGAATCTCAGTTAACTTCCTACTTCTTATAGTCGCCGACCTGAGGCACATTTTTATGCACTTCGGGGCCGAAGTAACGCAGGCCCACCAGCGGCTCGGAGCCGGTGTTCTCGATGACTACGCCGGCAGCGGCCGCTTCGGCCGTGATGAAGACCTCGTCGTCGGGCTCTTCGCCGAAATGGATCATGACGGGCGTTTGCAGCTTGAGCGAGCCCATCGTGCCCGATCCCTGGACAGTGATCCAACCGCTGGCGCCGGGATCTTGCAGCGTGCACTTGGCGCCCGGCTCGACGGTCAGTTCCTTGGCCGAAAACCACTGCGTGCCGTCGATGCTGCCGTAGTCGATCCACTTGTCGGTGTAACCGTCGCCCGAACGATCGGCGTCGACGATCGGTTCAAGGTAGTTGTGATCCTTGAAGTGCGTGTCGACGTTCTTTTCCCAGTCGAGCTGATCGACGATGAAGTCCAGATCCTGGTGTTTATCTTCGGGCATGTCTTTGACCAGCAATTCCCAAGGCACTTCGCGGCCTTCGACCAACGACTGATACATGCCGAAGACGTCGGATCCCCATTGCGGTTCGTAGGTGCACAGCGAGCCGGGCGCGTGCAATACGCCGGCGGGAATCAGCCAGCCCGTGCCGCGTTTGAGGCGATAGGCCTTCGAGAGGTCGAGGATACCGTTATCGCCCTGGTGCCAGTTCTCCAGACACTTGCGGACGTCGGCCTTGGTGGTGCCGGGCTCGAAGCCCATGAAGGTATAATCGAAATGGTTTTCAGCGGCGTTCAACTGCGGCGGGAAGTAGTACGACTCGGGCTTGCCTTCCTGGCCGACCAGTTTGGCCGACTCGGGAGTCTGGTGCATGTGGTGCGGGATGGGACCGGCATTGTCGAAGAACTTCGAGTAGACGGGCCAACGCTCATACTTGTCCCAAATATCCTTACCGACGATGCGCTCCTTGCCTTCGGCCACGGCGTCTAGCAAAAGGAACCGCTTGCCTTCGAAGGCCACGTAGCTAAGTCCTTCGTCATCGTTACGGTTGTCGTTGGCGGCTTCGGTGGTGGATCCGAACCATCGCTCATCGATACCACCACGGTGTGCTCCCAGGGCGTACCAGTCGGTCGGCGCCAGCTTTATCCGCTTTCCGGGATGCAGGAAGCTTCGCGGTACCCATGTGGGTGTGAGACGTAGCAGACCGCCGCCGGCATCCATAGCCCGATCGAGGATAGCGCCCACGTTATCTTTTTTTACGATTTCAGATGCACACATATTCGTTTCTCCGATTTAGGGTGGCAGTTGTATTTTTGCAATTAGCGCCTACTTTGTGGAAAAGATGTAAATCCCCTGACATTGTCGCATTTGGCTACGGCATGTTCCGCAGGCGCGGATAGAATAGTAATTTTGGCCGTAAAAACGAGCGGTGACAAGGCACTGAGTGAAAAGGTGGGCGAAAAGTAGAGTGTTTAGGAGGTTTAGAGAAGGTGCGATGGTCACTAATGTCGGACTGGCGAGGCAAACGAGTGTTCGCGCAGCATCATGTCCTGTTTATCGGTCAAACGCATGCCGGTGCTATTGGGAAGCTCAACGTTCGAATCCGTACGCCAGATGGCCTCATATACCGAACCAGCACTAGAAATTCGACCCTACAAGACGTAATATTGACCGCTGGGAGATGATAGCAGTGAGCAGCGAGCAATCGGATATGAGCAGTATCGCTAGTAACATTCATCTCATTCGTGAAACTGGAATTTGATAACCCGAAAGCGCGCAAGCGCCGGTCTAGAATAGGAGTACAAATCATGGCTACAAAAACCTGGACGCTAACCGATGTCGACAACAACAAGTATGTCGACGAGATCGACCTCTGTCCGGACGACGTGGAAGGCTCGGCCGGCGGATACAGCGTGCACAAGCGGACCTTGCGGGGGGGACTTCGTGATGGGGTCGATGTGATCAAAGTCGACAACGGTAGTTTCCGTTTCACGGTTATTCCAACCCGTGGCATGGGGCTATGGCGGGCTTCGTTGGGCGATGTACATTTGGGATGGCGGGCACCGGCCCGCGGGCCCGTGCATCCGGGCTTTGTGCGTATCGCCGAGCCCAGTGGCCTGGGCTGGCTCGACGGTTTCGACGAACTGTTGGTTCGGTGCGGCTTGGAAAACAACGGCGCGCCCGAGCACGACAAACATGGCAAGCTGATCTATCCGTTGCACGGAAAAATCGCCAATCTGCCTGCCCATAAAACCGAAGTCACCATCGACGGCAACACGGGCCAGATCTCCGTAAGCGGAGAGGTGGACGAGATGCGGTTGTTTTTCAACAAGCTGCGTCTGCAGACGACCTATACGACCAAGCCGGGGCAGGCGGGCGTTACGGTCACGGATACGGTTGTCAACGTTTCTGCCGAACCCAACGAGTTGCAGTTGCTCTATCACATCAACTTTGGCGTGCCTCTGTTG